>NZ_SDLD01000121.1:0-1258 GCF_013096875.1 Geobacillus sp. DSP4a
AATCCTAGTGGTATAGAAAGCACTTACGAGACCTCCTTAATGTTTATTTCACCGCTAACATTATTGCCAGGATCTCGTCAGTGCTTTCTCTTTTTTGTCACTAAATCACAAAATTTGGTGATGAACCGAAAAAGAAAAGCTCCGCAAAATGTCTTTCTGCAGAGCTTTCAACATATTTTGATAATCTTCGGGCAGTGACAGTTGGCACCTAATTGATAACCTCCATAAACTCCGGTTGTCCAACTTTGTAATACAACTTATTAGTCCCTTCGTAAATATAAGAATCTAAAAATTCGTTCTCCGGTAAATAGTCTGGATACGAAACTTCTAGTGTGACTTTATTATCCTTAAGGATTAAGGTTGCATGCCCCTTGTTTCCTGCTCTGTCTTCAATAAACCAAAATTCCCCTACACCATTTTTATTAAACGTAACAGTGACCGGGTTTGAGAGTGACTGTCTTGCATTCGATCCGTCCGGCATAGACCACCAAATCCCGTAAAGTTGAACTTTTGCTTTGTTAGGAGAAGTAAACTTAATGATTGCTCCGACTCCAGGGCGAGATTTGTCTTTAGAAGTGAACCATTCACCACTATACTTTTGTAATCCAGCTTTTAATAGTTCCTGTTCCTCTTTCACTTGAGCCAATTTTGCTTTCGAAGGAGTTTCATATTTTACTCGACTATCGCGGTCTACATAATACCCGCCACCAATACCTAACATACCAGGTTTGAAAGCATAGATACGGAACTTTTGCCCTGGCTTTAGATTCCGAACGAATACTTTCTTACTTGCATCTAGCTTATAGAGTGGCGTTTGTTTTAAAATTGTTAATCTACCAATTTGTCCCGGCTTTAGCTCTACACCATCCCAGTAAACTTTTGCCTCTACGCTATGTTCATTATACGGAGTCAATAATAACAGACCTGCACTTAATAACGGAACAAGTAGTAATCCTTTGACCTTTTTCAAAACATTTACCTCCTCATAATATTAATTCCATAATATTTTAATACAGGTTTTAATTCCTATCAAGTTACTTTCTATTCACTTCAAAGAAAAAATACTTTGAACCCTTTTTCCGTGAAAATCCCCACCACTTGGTGAGTGCGGTATACGCTCCTGATCCGTGAGGGTATACTGAAAATGGCCAAAAAAGGCAATAGGAAAGCAGAGGTGCCCGATTTTAGGCATCTCGTATAACCTGTCTGCCTTTTGGCTAGACTAAATAAGTTGTGGTTGGCGGAACGGCTCTTTGCG
>NZ_SDLD01000122.1:0-1246 GCF_013096875.1 Geobacillus sp. DSP4a
AGAAACATTCGCGCAGTCGTTTTGCATCGCAAGAAGCATCGTTTCCACACTGACGAAACACGAAAAAAACGTGTGGGATTCGTTATGTCTTCTGTTGGCAGGCGAAACGATCGATCGAGTTCTTTCCGCTACCTAGGGCATTTTCTATGACCGAAATGCCCTATTTGTGCTGGGCTTTTTTATACACTAGCACTGGGGTGAATAGTTACTGCATCGTAATGATAAACTTTGACTTTACTCATTTTCATTACCTCCAGAATAAGATTAATCATTTCAAGGTTTTCTGCTTGATAGTCTCTCTTAATGCTGTCCTTTACTTCAACAAAAAAAGCATTACTTCCTGCTTTTTGAAGTAATGCTCCTATTAATCTTTTGGTGAATATCACCATTTTAATTCCTTAAAAAATGGTTGGACATATTGACAAGAATTTTCTTTATTTAATGTCTGTATCCACCTGAAAATTAACTCAGCTGCTTCAAATGCTTCCATATCTGCATCTGATGAACCAGAATCCGTTTTTAATCGACCTGGATGAATCACACTTACATGAATGCCTTTACTATTTAGTTCATTGTGTAAACATATTGACAGCATATTTTGAGCAGCTTTTGCTATTCGATATGAGTAAGAAAAGTGTCTATCTTTAAACTCGCCAGAAGCCATCTTTGATAAAGAACCGAGTCTGGAAGAAACATTGATTATTCTTGGATTTGAGGAATTAAAAAGAAAAGGAAGAGTAGCTTGAACGGTTCGTATAATACCTAAGCAGTGAATATTGAATAAATCATATACCTCACTGGTATTTACCTTGTCTATTTGGTACTCACCCCCTGGAATTCCCGCATTGTTAATTAGTATGTCAATCTTATTTGTATATTTTTTAATAGTTAATTCTATATTTTTTTTACACGAATCTAAGCCAACATCTCCTTCAATTGGATAACATCTTTCACTAAACTCTTCCCTAATTCTTTGAAGTGCAGTATTATTTCTTATCAAAGGAAACACAATATACTGTAGATGAGCAAATTCACTGACATAAATTGACAACTAAACAAAAAAGGAGACATGAACCCGATTCCTTGGTTAGAATAGATGTACCACCAACTATCCACAAGGAGGTTCATGTCTCATGAATAGATTAGCACATCACCAAGGAATCCACAAGTTTTTCTTCACGCTGGGGTTGACGCTGCAGCTTTCCAAACCGGTCATCAAGCATCTCATTCATATTGTCGATGCCTT
>NZ_SDLD01000123.1:0-1238 GCF_013096875.1 Geobacillus sp. DSP4a
ACAGACGGACAAGAAAAGTACGGGATTTGGCGATTTTCCATCAACCGGTGTACTTGTTCGTAAAGGTAAAGCGCTATCGGTGCTGGAATTGTTCCCAAGTGTTTTCCCCCTCTTTGGAATCGATTCCACCCAATCAACACTACACCAATCGATTTTGTGAGTACTTGTATGAACTTTGCGAAGGCTCCACCATTCAAGAGGTTAGCCGAAAGCACCGCATCCCATATACAACATTGGAACGCATTTATTACTCCATCGCATCGAAAAAAGCAAAAGAGCGTCAAACAGCGATAGAAGCATCTTCTCAAGAAGGAATGGTGCTTAGTTTAGATGAAATCGCGGTAAAAAAGGGACATCAGTATGAAACTGTATTGATGGATGCCAGAGCCGGATCGGTCATGGGAATGCATGCCGATCGCCAATGTAACTCCGCCGTTAACTTGTTGAGCCAAAATGTCCTGTCGAAAGAAAGGGTCCAAACGGTGATTCTTGACATGTGGGAACCTTATCATAAGGCGGTTCGCGCCCTGTTTCCATCTGCTTCGATTGTCATCGATAAGTACCATGTGGTTCAAAAAGTGACCCAAGCCTTGGATCAAGCAAGAAAGGAATTTTCTCCATTGAAAAAGGCTCGATATCTTCTCTTAAAAGGCTGTGAAAAGCTTCGTAAGGACCAACGGCGTCGATTAGACGATATCTTGGAGGAGTATCCGGTACTCTCCATTGCTTATGATCTGAAAGAGTTGTTTCGGGATTTTTACCGAACCGATGGATATAACGAAGCAAAGGAACGCTTGGAAGAATGGATTCAGTTAGCCAAACAGAGCCCTTTTGCTTCTTTTCAGGAAGCAGCCAACACGCTTGAAAGGTGGAAGGAGCCTATTCTTTCCTACTTTTTGTGCCCATATACGAATGCCCGAATCGAGGGGACGAATCACAAGATCAAAAACATCAAACGCCGGGCATATGGCTATCGAAATCTAGAACGGTTTCGTTTACGTGTATTTCTGGAGTGTACAGGGAACACTACAAGCAGTCAGGCTGCCTAAGCGCTCACTTCTTCCGCTATCGGTATGATAGTTGGTAGAATGGAACCCGTCAAGGAAAGCACTTGACTGTTTCCATTCTACCAACTTCGTGGTCTGTATGCGGAAGAAGGATCCTGACTGATGAACCTATTTCATCCAGCTAACATGTTTCTGGGATTGAGTGAAAATCACAGAAAATGGTGAAGACCC
>NZ_SDLD01000124.1:0-1236 GCF_013096875.1 Geobacillus sp. DSP4a
GGTTCATCACCAAAAGTTGTACTTGCACCTGTCATGAAAGTATGTTAGCTGTTTCTAGCCGAACCCGCAATGCAAAACGCTGGATATTTCTGTATCCGTATCCCCGACGTTTCATCAGCTTGATCTTGTTATTTGTTCCCTCCATTTTCCCATTTGAATAAGGGGATAAAATGCACGATATGATTTCGTCTGTTCGTTTGACGAGTGATTTTGCGATGGCGCGAACAGCAGAACAAGGACAAAACAAATACCGATGAACCCAGGCGTTCAAACGACGTTTCGCTTGTCGCTCGCTTTGGCTTTTGGATACATAACGAAAATGTTGAAGGGATTGATAGACAGCCTGCAAGGAATCACTCTCTTTCTGCCACTCCCGCACCGTTTGGCGCTCCTCCTCGGTGAGTTTCTCGGGGCACTGGGTCAATAAGCGGCAAACATGCCGAACATGCCCATGTTTCTTGTTCCCTTTTCTGAAGGATTTGCGGCATCGATCCAACGCTTCCGTAAACAATTGAATCACATGAAAATAATCGACCACATGCTTCGCTTCCGGACACACCCCTTGAATGGCTTTTTTCATCGCTGGAGCCAAATCACTCACGACATACTGAACAGAACCAGACACAGGAGCCAACACACGTCCAATGGCTTCCTCGTTCTTTCCTGCTTCAACGGCATACACTTCTCCCGTTTCGGCATCCATGACTGCCACTCCGTAATCATGTCCTTTTCGAAACGCAAACTCATCGACACAAACTGCCTTTGGTTGGATGTCATTCGATAGGAAGGAAGGGGCATGGGTATAAAACCAGCGTTCAACGGTCGTGTACGGAATCTTGAGCATACGAGCCACCGCCTGAATGGATGTTCCGATGCAAGATTGCGCCACCCATTGCTGAAACGCATCCGTCGCTGCACTTCGAGGGGAAATTCCGGGATAAGACGTGCTGAATGTCATGCCACATGTACAACAACGTCTACGCTCCACAGGGAGTTCCACCCAAAAGATGCCGATCCGTTGAGCATACCCATGCATCCATTGCTTCTTTTTTCCTGTCATTTTGATCGTGCGTTTCAAGCAAACAGGACATAACGGGCATTGTTCAGGAAGAGAAAGTTCGAAAATCCAACGTTCTTCTTCTTTTCGCACCTTTTGAATCAAAACATCTGGTAAATCGATGAGTTCTTTGATAAACTGAGCGTACATGCGAATTTTCCTCCAATGGTTTGGTTTGG
>NZ_SDLD01000125.1:0-1234 GCF_013096875.1 Geobacillus sp. DSP4a
TGCAAAATAAAAATACAGAGTTCTGCAACGAAAAGTGCAGAGCTGAAGGCAAAGAAAAAAGGCTTGCCAGCCTCTAACATTTCCTCTACTGTGGAAGTTGTGAACACATAACCAAACAGTGGAGGAGCGAAAGGATGCTGGCAATGCCCGAAATTAATCGTATCAGAAAACTGCGTGAAAAGAAAGGGTTATCGATTGCGGAAATTTCCCGTGAAACGGGATATAACTGGAGAACGGTCAAGAAATACGCAGATGGAGACATTTCTGTCCAACCAACCATCAAACGCAAAAAGGGGATGATTGAGGAAGAAGGGTACGGGCAAATCATTGATGACTGGTTGGAGGAGGATGCCAAGCTGCCGAGAAAACAACGGCGAACGAACAAGACGATGTTTGAAGCGCTTTGTCGTGACCATGGATTTCAAGGCTCGTATCGCACCGTTTGCGCGTACGTGCAAAAACGAAGACCGCAGCTCAAGCTCGAGAAAGAACAGCGCTATGAACGACTGGAGCACCCGCCAGGCGAGGCGCAGGTGGATTTCGGGAAGATGACGGTTGTGACGAAGGAGGGGAAGGAAGAAGAGCGATCGGTTTTGATCATGAGCTTTCCCTATAGCAACGCTGCGTTTGCTTATCCGCTGCCGGTGGAAAACAGTGAATGCTTCCTCCATGGGTTGACGCAGCTGTTTCGTCAGGCTGGGGGAGTGCCAAAGGCATTGCGCATTGACAATTTGTCCGCGGCCATTGTGTCGATTCGAAAAGGGGGAGAACGCCGATTCACCGAGGCTTTTGAGAAATTTCAACTCTACTATCGGTTTGATGTACAAGTGTGCAATCCATACAGTGGACATGAGAAAGGAAATGCGGAGCGAAAAGTCTATTACACTCGCAACCTTTGTTTCATCCCCGCTCCATTGATGGAGTCGGATCCGGAGCTGGTGGAGTGGCTGCATCGCAAGATGGTCGAGGACCGAAACCGTCCTCATTATGAAAAGGGGCGGTGGATCGAGGAACTATGGCAGGAAGAGCAACCGGAGCTGTTGGCGTTGCCGGAACAAGATCTTCCGATCTTCTCCCTCGATCACGCTTACGTGAATAAGTACGGAGAAGTGATGGTGGATGGGAAGGCGTTCGTCGTCCATGGCCTGTCCGTCCCCAACCGGGTGTTGGTGAAGAAAGAATGGAATCGTTTCGTTGTGTTCTCTTCCGATGGAGACGTCCATCTTGAAGCGCC
>NZ_SDLD01000126.1:0-1229 GCF_013096875.1 Geobacillus sp. DSP4a
GAGGATTTATCTCGTTTTCAAACATGAAAGTGGTGCAGGGAATCATCAAAAAAAGGGATGTATGGATCATATATCCATAGAACTAACACCAAAATCAAAGTTGATTTCCAACCATCACGGATTCAGGAAAATATAATTTTTCTATAAATTTCTATTTTTGGGGTAGGTATTGTTATGCCTACTATTTCTGTAAAAACCTCATTTCAACAAAAAACAAATTCCTATACACCAATGATTGCAGCTCCTAAGCCTTCTAGCCCTGTAGCAACCTCGGTGTCACATTCAACATCTAACACGACGATTTCTAAAGATGTTGTAATTATTAGTGATGCTGCGAAAAAAGCTTACGTGATGTACATCATCGCTTTAGTGAATTTATCGAATCTTTCGGAGGTACAAAGAAATTTAAAGAATCTGTTGACAGAAACTTAACTAAAGTTGATGTTCATATTAAAATAGGCACAGCCGATGTAACACCTATATCCTTAATGGCCCCATTAGCAGAAAAAAAACGTAAAAAATACGGAATCCCAACAGATAATCAAATTAAAGCAATAGGTGATGCCTTCAAAAACTATATCATAAAAGAAGCTTCGAAAGAAAGAAAATAAAATTAAGACAAGGGGGATTTTATGTATAATTTTTCTGCTAATAATAACAATAAAGGAAGAATTTTTACTTACAGTTCTTTAATATTATCTATAATCTTCTTTATTTATGCACTAGGTACATTAATAGTAGGGCCAAATTATCTCGTTACTTGGTTTAACACATTATATAGAGGCTTCTTAGGGATAATTTTTGGTGCTATTTTTTTAGTAACATTTAGAAGTAATTCGGACAAGAAAATAAAAATTTTTAGAAAAGTTGTGTGGTTAGGTATCGCCTTAGTTACTTTGTTTTTCTTATTTGTCGTTTTTATCTATCTAGTCTTCATATTTGGTTAATGAATACAAATAAAAGCCCCTCTCGACTGTGATATTATCCCTCTAGTGTAGACAGTTGGGAAAATGCCCATACTGTCATTAAAAACACTGGAGGGATTTGTTTATGTTCGAGACCAAGCAAACACCGAAAGGGAAGACCACCATACCCGTCAAGTTTAGCGGTATAAAATTTTTAAGACGATACTCGTGTTCATCCCCGCAGTGAATGATGGGGATCACATCCATTATTGGGCATACCAAATACCCCTCCAGAAGAGGGGTATTTGGTATTTATATCCATAT
>NZ_SDLD01000127.1:0-1195 GCF_013096875.1 Geobacillus sp. DSP4a
CATCAAGAAAATAGGCGAGATTCAGCCAATAATGTCCCGTTGGCTCGATGCCAACGATCACCTCGGTTTTTCCAAATTCCTTCATGGCTTCCACGATGCACTGGTACAACCATTCCAATCCTTCTCTCGATTGCAGAACGGGAAACGGCTTTTTTAACACCCTCCCTCGCTCATCCACAAAGCAGGCATAATGTTTTTTCTTTGCAATATCCATCCCAACAACCAGCGTTTAAAATGTGTTACACAAAATTTTATACATCATCGATCTTCATAAGTTTACTACTGATCTTCATAAAACGTTAATCATTTGTGGACAAAATTTTTGGCAACTATCCATCACATTCTTTAATGTATGATGCGATTCAATGAATGATGAGAGACAAAAGCACAAAAAATTTAGGAAAAATTTAACATAGACAAGTAGAAAGAAAAACCGTTTTCGTTATATATGAAGCTTCCCGCAAGCCGTCCGAAGAGCACAGGTCCTTTATGCGCCTAACAAGCAAAAATTACAATGGGGTGAGGCAAAGGAAGAAGCGTCCTCGGGAAGGAGGTAAAAAATAAAACGCATTTTTAGCCTGTTCCATTTTTTTAAATGCAACGGCCTAAAAATGCGCCAGGACAAGACTAAAGAATATTGCTTTTATAGCGAAAGAACCTCTCTTATCGTTCTATATACATGCTCATTGAAAAGTTAACCTTCGCATAAGCGGTGCCCACTCCGGTTATACTGCTCCTAATGAAAAGTATGGAAAAGGAGCGGAATTCTGCATGAAACGTCTCAAAATCACCAACGATCACGGATGGACACCTCGGACACTTCGCAAACAGGAACGGAAAATCAAAAACACCCTTCTTCGCCAACGGGTGATGGCGGTTCGCCTGGTCATGGAAGGCTATTTGGGCAAAGAGGTGGCCTCCATGGTCAACGTGTGCCGACAAACCGTTTCCCATTATGTGTCGCTGTTCAACGAAGGCGGTCTGGAGCTCTTGCTTCATCGGGATTTCGCCCCCGGGCGGGAGCCGTTTCTCACCGAAGAACAGCAGGAAGAGATCAAACAGCTTGTGTTGACCACCACTCCCGCCGAACTGGGCTGGGACGTCGCTTCGGCGTGGAACACCAAACTCCTGCAATCCTATGTCGAAAAGCACTTCGGTGTTTGCATTTCCCGCGAAGCGTTGCGAAAACTCCTGC
>NZ_SDLD01000128.1:0-1163 GCF_013096875.1 Geobacillus sp. DSP4a
ATATGGATATAAATACCAAATACCCCTCTTCTGGAGGGGTATTTGGTATGCCCAATAATGGATGTGATCCCCATCATTCACTGCGGGGATGAACACGAGTATCGTCTTAAAAATTTTATACCGCTAACTTGACGGGTATGGGATTTTACCCGCCTGCGCAAAAAGTGGGTCGGACAGTTGAGTTCAGAGAAAAACCGGATTCAAAAAGTGCTGGAGTCTTCCAATGTCAAACTGGGCTCCGTCCTCTCGGATCTCTTCGGCGTTTCCGGACGAAACATCCTTGCCCGGCTGCTCGAGAAGGGATACGTGGACAAGGACGAGCTGGATGAATGCCTGCGCGGCAGGCTCAAAACGAAAAAGCAGGCGGTGTACGATTCGCTGCTGGGCACCTTGACCGAACATGAGCTCTATCTCCTTCGCCTCTTGTGGAAACACGTGGAGGAATTGGAGCGGCTCATCGAAGAAGTCGACCAGCACATCGACCGCCTGCTCGAGCCGTATCGCGAGGAAGTCGAATTGCTGATGACCATGCCTGGAATCAAAAAACAAACCGCCGCCGTCATCATCGCCGAGATGGGAACCGACATGAGCGTCTTTGAAACGCCGGAACGGGCGGCTTCATGGACGGGGTTGTCCCCCGGCAACCATGAAAGCGCCGGAAAGCGAAAGAGCACGCGCACCACCAAAGGCAATCCCCATCTTCGATCAGCGTTATGCGAGGCGGCATGGTCAGCAGCTCGATCCAAGACGCATCCTTTGTCCCGAAAATTTTGGTCGTTGGCGGCCCGGTGCGGGAAGAAAAAAGCCCTCATCGCCACGGCTCGACGAATGTTGGTGATCATCTTTTGCATGATCTCCCGCAAAGAGCCGTTCCACCAACCACAACTGATTTAGTCTAGCCAAAAGGCAGACAGGTTATACGAGATGCCCGAAAATGGGGCACCTCTGCTTTCCTATTGCCTTTTTTGGCCATTTTCAGTATACCCACCCGGATCAGAAGCGTATACCGCACTCACCCAGTGGTGGGGATTTTCACGGAAAAGATCCATGGGCAATGGTTTGCCCTCCACCCAGGGATGAAAATCCCCCTTTTCTTCCCATAATGAAGAATAGGCGCAAACAGTTTAACAGGACGTTATACTTAATGGTGGCTTGGACCCTGT
>NZ_SDLD01000129.1:0-1141 GCF_013096875.1 Geobacillus sp. DSP4a
CATTTTTTTGCACATTCCTTCAGAAAGCCCTCTCCCCTTTTCTGAAAGAATGTGCTAAATTTTTTGTGAATTATTTCGGAAGAGAAAATCCATCGGTTCATAGGAGGGGGAGGAGGACGTGATTCAATTTCATGACTTTGGCATTGACGTCCAAACGTATGCAGAGCGTGGAAAAGAAAACGACTTCCCTCTTCTGAAAAAGTGTCCGCATTGCCGGGCCAAGCGCCCGTTGCACCGCCACGGTTACGATGAGCGAAACGCATTGACCCCACATGGTGATGATCGCATTTGGATTGTCCGGTATCGCTGTCGGGAATGCTTGAAGACGGTGAGTGTGCTGCCTTCCTTTCTCCTCCCGTATTTTCAGTATACGTTGTCCGCCATATGGCAAGTCGTGAAAGAGCAGTTGGGATTGACCGAGGGGACGAACCGGGCTCCGTTCCTCCTGACAAAGGACGGCATCATCTTTTATGTCCGACGGTTCTACCGAAACCTATCAAGCCTTCATAGCTTTTTTGCGAGGCGGTGGAGGATCATAGGCCCTATCGTGAAAAAAGAAAAGGAACGGGCTTCCTGGTGGATCCGGACGTTGGAGAAACACGGTCTTGATTCGGCCATCAGAGAGATGTGGGAGGGCGGATTCCGACACCCTTTTGCGAATTAAATGGGATCCTGATTTTACATACATACCCTAAATTGGAAATAGTTTCGGTTCCCACAAACCTTTCCTATCGACGGAGAAAAAGCAATTCGGTACGATAAGGGCAGGAGGACCGGAACGGTCCTGATTCCAAGTGAGACCAGGAGGAGATTCGAATGGATGAGTCGATGAGACACGACATTGCCCTGTTTCGGTACGGGCTAATCGCTCCGTTGGTGAATGGGCAGGTGGAACCGAAGACGTATCTGAAAGAGGTGAGCGAGCGAGTGCACCATGTTCCCCACCAGGGCGACAAACGAATCGCAGCCAAGACGATCCTCGATTGGTGCACCCGATACAAAAAAGGGGGCTTTGACGCCTTAAAGCCGAAGCGCCGTTCGGACCGCGGCCACTCAAGGCGTCTGTCGCCCGATGATGAGGATCATATTTTAGCCCTAAGAAAAGAACATCCCACCATGCCCGTGACGGTGTTCTACGAAC
>NZ_SDLD01000012.1:0-64664 GCF_013096875.1 Geobacillus sp. DSP4a
CCCCCGGTCATCCACGAAGCAGGCGTAGTGGGTTCGTTTCGCGATATCGATGCCCACGACAAGCGTTTGTTCCGTAACTTGATCAATTTTATAGTTTTGTGTACAATTCATCTGAAGTCCTCCTTGGCATGATGGTAGGTATTGTTTGACACCCCTGCATCATACCAAGAGGGCTTTTTTTGATCAAGTCCCCGGAAAAGCTCCTAACGGGAATGCTCCTTTTTTCTATCGCCTCGAAACGCGGGCCGACCGATCATAGCGGACCGGAAATGCCTTGTCTGCGAATCATTAAAAAGTGCGCTGCCATTAAGCCAAGCAAAGCCGCCGGCAAGAAGAACACATGAATCGCAAAGAAGCGCGTCAACGTTTGCGCGCCGACAATTTCCGGATCCCCGGCCAACAGCGTTTTGATCGCCGGACCGATAAGCGGCGTCGCCTCCGCGATTTGCAAACCGACTTTCGTCGCGAACAGCGCTTTCATATCCCATGGCAACAAGTAACCGGTAAAGCCAAGCCCCATCATGACCATGAAGATCAATACGCCGACGATCCAGTTCATCTCGCGCGGCTTTTTATACGCCCCTTGGAAAAAGACGCGCAGCGTATGTAAGAACATCATGACGATGACCAAGCTTGCCCCCCAGTGGTGCATGCCGCGCACGATCTGGCCGAACGCTACTTCGTTTTGCAAGTAATACACCGATTCCCATGCGTTTTTAATATCCGGGACGTAGTACATCGTCAAAAACATGCCCGACAAAATTTGAATGACCGTGACAAAAAACGTCAGTCCGCCGAAACAATAGACAAAGGCGGAAAAATGGTGGGCCGGGTTGACGTGTTCGGGAACTTCGTGGTCGGCGATATCCCGCCATAAAGGCGTAATATCCAAGCGCTCATCAACCCAATCATACAGCTTGTTTAACACGCATTACGCCTCCCCTCGTGGTTTCGCCTTGCCTAAATACAGCTTTCCGTCTTTCACTTTGTACTCGTAGCGGTCAAGCGGCGCTTGCGGCGGCGTCCCCGGAACGTTCGTGCCGTCTTTCGTATAAAGCCCGTAGTGGCACGGACAGAAGAAATGATTCGGATTGTTCTTGTCCGTATTCCAGTCAACCGTACAGCCAAGGTGTTTGCAAATCGGCGACAGGGCGATAATGTCCCCTTTTTCATCCTTGTACACCCAGGCTGATCTCGGCTCTTCCGACTCGTACCAAGCGTCTTTCACCTTCACTTTAAAGTCGAAGCGCTTCGGTTCGGTCGTGATCTCTTTGACGTCCGCTACCGCGACCATATCCGTGCCTGCCGTCTCTCTCAAGATCGGGTCAAAGGCAAAACGGAGCATCGGCATGAGCATCCCTGCTGCCATAAAACCGCCGACGCCGGTCAGCGTGTAGTTTAAAAACTGACGTCTCGTTACGCGATGTTTGTTGTCGCTCATCGTCTTCCCCCCTCTATGCAAAATCAAGTCCGCACCGGACGATTGTATGTATAACACATACGGAAAACTAGGACATTCTAATGATAGCTCAATTGCTGAACAAGGTCAATATCGCAGGCGGCAAAACGTCGGACTTTGCCCAGCTTACCTTTTTGTCCAGCAGCTGACGAAAAAGCGGATCAGCTCGGCCGCCTGCTCCTTGACGAGTTCGTGCCTGTACGATTCCTCCATGCTCTCGAGCGGAACGTCCGGAACGAGCCAAACGCGGCCGGCCTCCGCCGCTTCCTCTTGCCACGCCGGGTCACACGTCACGTAAAACACATGCTTCATCCCCTCCTGTCCAAGCCGGCTTGTCCAGCCCGCCAGCCGCTCTGCCAGCGATGGCCGCGGCTCATCGGCAAAATACACAAACGCCGGCAGCAAAAACACACGGCCCCTCAGCTGCCGCTCAGCCTCGGCGGCCACAAGCCCGACGAGCTCCCCGCCCGAGGCGAGCCGCCTCGCTCCTTGGCCGATGGCTACCGGCAAAAGCGGAATGAGTGCCGTATCAATGTAGTCGCGCTCTTTTTCGTAGATGGCGACGTCCCCGCTTGTCCATTTCATCGTTACTCCCCTTTGCCATAAAGTTCGTTCCTTATCACCATACCATATTTTTCGGCAAAAGAAAAACCTTGCCGGCGGCAAGGTGTTACAAGTTGTTCAATTCATCCGTAAGGCGGCGGAACGCCTCTTCATCATGGCGGTCGAGCGCCTCGTCAATCAGTTTCATGAGCCGTCCGCGCTGAAACTCGTAAATGGACCGCTCCAAAAATTGCTCGGCAAGGCGCTGGTCGTTTTCGCTCACTTGCGCCTGTTTGGGCGCGTACGGATTTTCCTCAAGCACGGCGACATATTGCGGCGAATGAAAAGAAGCGCGGAAATTCAATTGAATGTAAATATCTTCGTCGCGGTTTAAACGGATGTCATGGAACGATTTCTCTGCATCGGTTGTCATCACATTCCCTTTGTAGAAGCGAAACGGCACGTCATCCACGCAATGGGTCGACATCACGATGCCGCGCGGGCAATATTGGGCGTTCTCGACAAAGTGCACCTTTTGCATCAATTGGTCGTGGCTCATCAAATAGTTTAAAATCCAGACGCATTCGCGCCGCTTCAACTGATAGTGGCTTAAAAACCAACGGATGAATTCTTTTTTTTCATTGACGGATACGTGCGTCATTGTGCGCTTCCCCCTCGATCGGTTTCCAAGAAAGAGGTTCGATCACCGCTTCTCCCCTACTCCTCGAGCTCAAGCAGCATCTCGGCCGCCTCCGTATGGGTTGGGTCGAGACGGACGATCTGTTGAAATATTTCTTTCGCCGCCGCCCGATTTCCTTCCTCGATGAGAAAATATCCGTACTCTTCGAGAAAATCGACGTTATGCTTAAAGAAATTATATGCCTCGGCGTAATGGTTTAATGCATCATCATACAGCTCCAACCGGTGTTTGGCGCGCCCTAAATCCCACTCAAACTGCGGATCATACTCGCCGTCGGCCATCGCCCGCTCGAGGAGCGACACGACGTCCTCATAGCGTTGCTCATGAAGCCAAAGCGCCGATAACACCGTCAGCGCCTCGACATAGCCATTGTCGATTTCAAGCGCCTTTTGCAATTGCTCTTCCGCTTCGGCCGGTTTGTTCAGTTTCAGCGCGAGCTTGCCGGCATACAGGCGGAGCTCTTTGTTCCATTCATCGATGCTGATGCCTTCCCGCACCGTTTCGTAGCTTTTTTGAAGCTGTCCTTCCTGTTCATACGCTTTGGCCAAATATAAGTAAAGCGGAGCATAGTCAGGATCAAGCTCTTTTAAGGCGCCAAGCTTGTCAATGGCCGTTTGCGTATAGCCGGCCTGCAAGGCGGTGAACCCATAGGCGAACAGCGTCCGGCTGTCCGTTTTTTCGTTAAGCGCCTCCTCATAGTGCGGAAGCGCCGCCTCAAACTCCCCGATGCGGCTGAGCGACTCGGCGAGCCGTTCAGCGACCAAAACGCCGGCGATCTCCCGGTTCGTTTTCCTCACTTGTTCATAAAGCGGCACGCTTTTGGCGTACTCGCCGAGCGAAAAGTACAACTCCGCTAAGGCGAATTGCACGACTGGTTCATCCGGCGCTTTCTCGTACGCTTGTTTTAGCTTCCGTTCGCTGACTTCGGTCAGCCCTTGCATTTCATACAGGTCCGCCGCAAGCAGGCACGCCCGGACGAATTGCGGATCGTCTTCGCTGATGTCCATCAAAATGGCGAGCGCTTCGTCTTCAGCTTCAAGCTCGGTATACACTTCCGCCAAAAACAGACGGACGTCGCCGTCGTCCGGATAGCGGCTGGCCAGTTCCTCGAGCAGCTCTTTTGCCTCCTCGAGCATCCCCCATGAGTATAGACAGTCGGCCAGCGTATATTTTTCCTCATCACTGCCGTACTTTTTCACTTTTGGCACAAGCGCCAACGCTTCGTCAACATTTCCGTTTTCCACTAGACGAATGATTTGTTCAACACGTGTCATGGTTTCGAAACCTCTCTTACAACGACAAGTAGGTTGCCTGACAGGGCGGCGCTTCCCGCCCTCGCTGTCCGCATTGGTATGTACCGGCACAACGGGAACATGTTTTATCATAATCGACAATCGCCGTTTCGGCAACCGAGCCGCTCGCCAACCGCGCCGCACCGGCTGTTGGGGAATGTATCCGCTTTCAAAAAGCGGCGCCAATTATTCCTCTTATTGACAACATATGAACGGACAATGCAAAATATGACCGCCCGCCCGCTTGGGGCGGGGGCATCAACAGCCGGCGGGTTCACTCCCGCTTTCGCTCCATCCTTGGACGTTCGTTCTCACCCGTTTACTAAAGAGCGCAAATCAGAGAAAAACGCCGGGTACGAGACAGCGACCGCCTCCGGACGCTCAAGACGGACCGTGCCTTTGGCGCAGCAGGCGGCGATGGCGAGCATCATGCCGATCCGGTGGTCGCCATGGCTGTCTACGACGATCCCATCGGCCGCGAGCGGCGTTTTGCCGCGGATGATCATGCCGTCATCGGTCGCTTCAATATCGGCGCCGAACTTTTTCAGCTCCGTAACAACTGTATCGATTCGGTTCGTCTCTTTTACTTTCAATTCACTGGCGTCTTTAATGACCGTCGTCCCCTCGGCTTGCGTCGCGAGCAAGGCGATGATGGGGATTTCATCGATCAACCTTGGAATCAAGTCGCCGCCAATTTCGACCGCTTGAAGCGCCGATGTGCGAATCGTGATATCGCCGATCGGCTCCGTTTCCTCATTGCGGACATGGTCAACCGCAATGTCGGCTCCCATTTGTTCGAGCACATCGATAATCCCGGTTCTCGTCGGATTTAAGCCAACGTTTTTCAGCGTAATTTCGCTGTTCGGCACAATGGCCCCTGCGGCAAGGAAAAAGGCGGCCGAGGAAATGTCGCCGGGAACGTAAACGTGCGTTCCGCGCAAACGCTGCGGACCGGCGACCGAGACGGTCAAGCCATCCACTTTCATCTCGCCGCCGAACAGCCGAACCATCCGCTCCGTATGATCGCGCGAGCGGTGCGGCTCGGTCACAGACGTCACCCCGTCGGCAAACAAGCCGGCAAGCAAAATCGCCGATTTCACTTGAGCGCTTGCGATCGGCGAGGTGTAGCGAAGCGGACGGAGAGCACCACCGCGGATGGAAAGCGGCGTATAATTCCCGCCATCGCGCCCGTCAATGTGCGCTCCCATTTCGCGAAGCGGCTTCGTCACTCGCGCCATCGGCCGCTTGGCGATCGACTCGTCGCCGATGAGACAGGCGTGAAACGGCTGCCCGGCCAAAATGCCTAAAAGCAGGCGCGCCGTGGTGCCGGAGTTGCCGACATCAAGCACAGCACTTGGCTCACGCAGCCCACCCGGCCCCGCTCCTTCAACCACAACATGCGTCCCGTCCCGGCGGATGTCGACGCCAAGGCGGCGGAAACAATCGATCGTGCTTAAACAATCGGCGCCGGGCAAAAAGTGATCGATGACCGTCCGGCCGGAAGCGAGCGCCCCAAGCATGACGGCGCGGTGGGAAATCGATTTGTCGCCGGGCACTTCAAGCGTCCCCCGGAGCGATGACACGTTCGTTGGCAGCTGCATGCAACATCCCTCCATTGTTTTTTCGTTGCTATCCTTCATATGTCGCATAGTTCGTATGTTTAGCGAGGCACGCCTTCGCCCGCGCCCGGTCGTCTTCGCTTTGGAAGCTGAGGCGGAGCACCCCGTAAATTTCTTCGCGCGTCTCAATAATGCGAATGTTAGTAATGCTGATGTTTTCCTGCGCCAAATAGCCGGTCACCTCGGAAATGACGCCCGGGTAGTCCGGCACATCGACATACAAATCGTAAAACGACGGGATCGCTCCTTTCGTCCGCGCCGGCAGCCCATCGCGAAACTGCTTGGCTTCGAGAAAGTAATGGTAAATGGCGATGCTGTTTTCTTCTTCGACAAACGAGCGCAGCCGCTCCATCTCCGCCATCCAGCGGTCAAACAGCGCGAGCATCTCGCGTTTATTATGAATGAGAATATCGCGCCACATTTCCGGATTGCTCGATGCAATGCGCGTAATATCGCGGAAGCCGCCGGCCGCAAGCCGGCTGACAAGAGCGTTTTTGCTTTCGTACTCGCGCGCCTGATGGACGAGGCTGGCGGCAATCAAGTGCGGAAAATGGCTGATCACCCCGGTGATGCGGTCATGCTCTTCCGGCGTTAACACGACAAACTGCGCCTTCGTCCCGGAAAGCCATTGTTTTAGCGTTTCCACCCGTTCGAGCGGCACATCATCCGTCGGCGTCAAAATGTAAAAGGCGTTTTCAAACAAATGGGCGCGGGCGGCCGCCACCCCGCTTTTATGCGATCCGGCCATCGGATGGCCGCCGATAAACGCCACGCCCGCCTCCAACAGACGGCGCGCGCCTTGGACGATGCGCTGCTTCGTGCTGCCAACATCGGTGACGATCACGCCGCGCTTCAGCTGCTCAATCGGCATGGCGGCTAAAATCGATTCGGTCTGCATGACCGGAGCGGCAAGAACAATCAAATCCGCGGCGGCAAACCCATCCTCAAGCGTGCGAGCCGTTTCGTCAATCACCTTAAGCGAACGCGCCAAACCAAGCTGATGGCCGTTGACATCGTAGCCGATGACGACTGCTGCTGGATGCGCCTTTTTAATGGCTAAGGCGATCGACCCGCCGATTAAGCCGAGGCCGACGATAAACACGTTTCCTTCCAATGGTCTCACCTTCTTTGTATGTAAACATACGCCCGCTGCTTCTGAAAAGCAACGGGCTCATCGTTCCGCCTGGGCGGCCGCGAAGCCGGTCAGGCGAGCTGTTTTTCCCGCAGCATGCTGGCAATCGTTTCAAACACTCGGTCGTTTTGCTCTTTCGTGCCAATCGTGACGCGCACACCGGTCGGCAAACCGAGGGCCCGGCCGGAGCGGACGATCACGCCCCGCTCGAGCAAATATTGAAACACCTCATTGCCATCAATGCCGAAATCGATAAATACAAAATTTGTTTGCGACGGATAGTACTTGAGGCCGTGCTCGTCGCAAAAGCGGTAATACCGCTCGAGTTCGGCGCGGTTTCGTTCGACGCAGGCGCGGAGGAACGCCTGGTCATCGAGCGCAGCCGCCGCGGCCGCTTGAGCGACGGTTGACGTGTTAAACGGCTCGCGCGCCGGTTCAACGGCGCGGATGAGCGCTTCGCTGGCGATGCCGTAGCCGATACGGAGCGCGGCGAGCCCGTACGCCTTTGAAAACGTGCGCATCACCACGAGCTGGCTGTATTCATTTAAAAGCGGCACCGTCTGTGGATAATCGGGAGCCGTGACGTATTCATAATACGCTTCATCCAACACGACAAGCACATGCGGCGGCACGCGGTCCAAAAAGGCGCGCAATTCCGTTTCGTTCACATACGTGCCGGTCGGGTTGTTCGGGTTGCAAATCCAAACGATGCGCGTCCGTTCATCGATGGCAGACAGCATCGCCTCTAAGTCATGGCGCCCGTCGACAAGCGGCACTTCGCGCACTTCCGCCCGCTCGATGACCGCGTTATGGCGATATTGCGGAAATGTCGGCGCCGCCATCACCGTATTCGTGCCCGGCTCCAAAAAGGCGCGGCAAAAAATTTGCACAACTTCATCCGAGCCGTTGCCAAACAAAAGCTGCGTTTCCTTGACGCCAAGATGCGTTGCCACCTTTTCGCGCAGCGTGCGGGCGTAGCCGTCCGGATAAACGGCAAGGCGGTCGAGCTCGGCGGCGATGGCCGCTTTGGCCGCCGGCGACGACCCATACGGATTTTCATTGGAAGCTAGTTTAATAATATCAGAAAGGCCGTATTCCCGCTTCACTTCCTCAATCGATTTTCCCGGCTGGTATGGGGGAAGCCCCCGAAGCTGCTCTTTCACTTGCATTCGCGTTGCCAACTCCTTCATCATCGGAACTTTTAGCGCAAAGAACACGGCGCGTGAAGCGGCGCGGCGAGCGAGCGGGCGTAGGCGGCAAACTCGGCGATGGCCGCTTCTTTTTCTTCCGGCGCCAGCAGCCGTTCCCCCAACTGTTCCACTTTTTGCACAAGGGCGCTGCCGATGACGACGCCATCGCACACCTCTTTCAGCATCGCCACTTGTTCGGGCGTGGAGATGCCGAACCCGACAGCGACCGGCACACGGCTATGCCGCTTGACTTCACTGACAAAATCGCCAAGCGACTCCGGCAACGTTTCGCGCACGCCGGTGACGCCAAGCGAGGAAACGCAATACAAAAACCCTTGCGCTGCCGAAGCGATCCGCTCAATCCGCTGCTTTGACGTCGGCGCGACGAGCGAAATGAGCGGAAGGCCAAACCGCTCGCCCAGTTCGCGGAGCGGGCCGCTTTCTTCAAACGGCAAATCGGGAATGAGCACGCCGTTGGCGCCATTTTCCCGCGCTAAAGCAAAAAAGGATTCTTCTCCTAATTGTAACACAGGATTGTAATACGTAAAGAGAATAATCGGAATGGTTACCCCTTTTTTTCGCATTTCGGCGACGAGATGAATGGCTTTCGGCAACGTCATGTTCCCGGCAAGCGCCCGGGCGGCGGCGCGCTGGATCGTCGGTCCGTCGGCGAGCGGGTCGGAGTACGGCACGCCAAGCTCCAATAGATCGGCGCCGGCCTCCTCAAGCGCCAAGGCCAAATCCACCGTCACCTCAGGCGACGGATCGCCGGCGACAATAAAGGGAATAAACAGCGGCGGATTAACGGATAGCAGCAACATCTTCACCTTCTTTCGCGCCAAGATGGCGCATCATCGTTTGCACGTCTTTATCGCCGCGGCCGGACAGACAAATGAGCACCGTTTCATCCGGCGACATCGCTTGGGCGAGCTCCACGGCTTTCGCCACCGCATGGGCCGACTCAATCGCCGGAATGATGCCTTCCGTTTGCGCCAGCAGCCGAAACGCCGCGACCGCTTCCTCGTCGGTCACGCTTTCGTAGCGGACGCGGCCGATGCTCGCTAAATAGGCATGCTCCGGACCGACGCCGGGGTAATCGAGGCCGGCTGAGATCGAATACGGCTCGACAATTTGCCCGTACTCATCCTGCAGCAAGTACGTCATCGCCCCGTGGATGACCCCTTTCGTCCCTTTCGTGATCGTCGCGGCATGGTAAGGGGTGTCAATGCCTTTGCCGGCGGCTTCCACCCCGACAAGGCGGACGTCATCTTGCAAAAACGGGTAAAACATGCCGATGGCGTTGCTGCCGCCGCCAACGCAGGCGACGATGACATCGGGCAGCTTCCCTTCGCGGGCGAGAAACTGCTCTTTCGCCTCATCGCCAATGATGCGTTGAAACTCGCGCACCATTTTCGGGTACGGGTGCGGGCCGACCACCGAGCCGATCATGTAAAAATGGTCGTCGCAATGGGCGACCCAATAGCGAATCGCCTCGTTTGTCGCGTCTTTCAACGTCCGGTTGCCGCTTGAGACCGGCACCACTTCCGCGCCAAGCAGCTTCATGCGAAATACGTTCAACTCTTGCCGCTTGATGTCTTCCTCTCCCATAAAGACGATGCAGTCCATCCCGAAATGGGCCGCCACGGTCGCGGCCGCCACCCCATGTTGGCCGGCGCCGGTTTCTGCGATCAGCTTTTTCTTGCCCATCCGTTTCGCCAAAAGCGCCTGGCCGATGGCATTGTTGATTTTATGGGCGCCGGTATGGTTTAAATCTTCGCGCTTTAAATACATTTTCGCGCCGCCAAGCTGCCGTGTCAAATTCGGCGCGAACGTGAGCGGAGTCGGCCGCCCGGAGTAGTGCTGCAAAATGCGGATATATTCTTGTTTGAACGATTCGTCCGCCAGCGCTTTGTCAAGCTCGGCTTCGATTTCCTCAAGCGGAAGCATGAGCGTCTCCGGGACAAACTTGCCGCCGAAATCGCCAAACCGCCCATGTTCATTCGGAACGCGTTCCATCACTCATCCCCACCTTCTTGTTTCCAAACGCGAAACATGCTCCAACGTTGTCTGGGCATGTGTTCGCTGCGGTTTCGAAAACATCCTTTGTTTCTTTAGCCCAATATGTTATTTTTTCTTCAATCTGTTTCATCTTTTTCGGATCTTTGCGCCCGTCCGTTTCAATGCCGCTGCTGATATCGATGCCATCCGGGCGGTAGAGGAGCAGTCGCTCAATATTGTCCGGTGTGACGCCGCCGGCGATGAAGCAGGGCACGCCTTGGCGCGCCGCTTCTTCCAAATAGCGCGGCACCGCCTCCCAGTCGAACGCGACGCCGGTCCCGCCCCACAAGCCGGCGACGCGGCTGTCGACAACATAGCCATCAGCCACCCCAGCGTACTGCTTCATCGCCTCAAGCGCTCCATCGTCGTGATGGATCGCCTTCCAAACAGCGCGCCGTGTCACTTCTTTCACAGCAGCCACCTCAGTTGGCGTCTCGCGGCCATGGCATTGGATGATATGAAGCGGCAATTCAGCAGTGACAGCGGCAATCTGCTCCGCCGCGGCATTGACAAACACCCCGACGAGCTGTTTGCCGCCAAGCGGCGCTGACGCCAGCCAGCGCTTCACCTCAGCAGGCGAGACGCGCCGCTTGCTGTCCGCAAAAATAAACCCGAGGTAGTCCGCCCCGCTTGCCAAGGCGGCCCGCACATCTTCGGCGGAGCGGTTGCCGCAATATTTAAGCCGGATCATGGCCGCCATCCTCCCCGAACAGCCGGTAGACAGCCCGCTCGACGTCCGTCTGGCGCATGAGCGACTCGCCGACGAGCATCGCCTGCGCCCCGTACGAGCGGACCGTTTCGACGTCGCGCCAAGAGCCGATCCCGCTTTCGCTGACGATAACGCATGACGGCGGAATAAGCGGCGCCAGTGCTTTTGTCGCCTCAAGCGCCGTCACAAACGTATGCAAGTCGCGGTTGTTAATGCCGATCACTTCCGGAGTGAACCGGTCAAGCAACCGCTCGAGCGTCTCTTTTGCGTGCACTTCGACGAGGCATTCCAACCCGATGTCGTACGCCTCGCGGTAAAGCGCCTCGAGCGTTTCCGGCGCCAGCGCCTCGCCGATCAATAAAATCGCGTCAGCCCCGAGCCGGGCGCTTTCTTCCACTTGCCGGCGGTCGATGATGAAATCTTTGCGCAGCACCGGAATATCCACCGTTTCTTTCACAAGGCGCAAATAGCTGTGGTGTCCCTGGAAGTAACGTTCATCCGTCAACACGCTGATCGCATCGGCTCCGGCGCGCTCGTATGCTTTGGCGATGGCCGCCGGATCAAAATCGGCGCGAATGAGGCCTTTTGACGGCGACGCCTTTTTCACTTCAGCGATCAAACCGAGCGCCCGCCGCGGCCGCCGGAGCGCCGCGGCGAACGGCCGGCGCTTCGGCTCCGGCAGCGGTTCTGGCATGGTCAATGTTTCGAGTTCTTCCCGTTTGGTTGCCAAAATTTGCTCAAGCACCGTGGACCACTTCCTTTCGGCGCAGGCGCTGCAGCTGCTCGTACGCCGTTTTGGCCAAAATGGCGTCTTTCGCCATCGCCACCCCAGCGGCGATCGTCTCCGCCTTGCCGGCTGCGTACAGCGCAACGCCGGCGTTGAGGGCGGTGATATCGATCGCGCTCGCCGGCGCCGTGCCGTCCATGACGGCTTCAAGCAGTGCGGCGCTTTCCTCCGAACTGCGCACTTGCACGTCAGCGAGCCCGCCGCGCCGCAGGCCGACGCTTTCCGGAGTGAGGACGAAACGGCGAATGTCACCGTCTTTCAGTTCCACAACATCCGTCTCAGCGGCGATGCTGCACTCATCGAGCCCGTCGCGGCCGGTGACAAACACCACGTGCTCAGAGCCGAGACGGCGCATCGTTTCCGCCAGCTTCTCGGCGTAGCGGGTCGAATAGACGCCGATAACTTGCCGCTTGCAGCGCGCCGGATTGGCCAGCGGGCCGATCAAATTGAAGATCGTGCGAAACCCGATCTCTTTCCGCGGGCCGGCAGCATATTTCATCGCCGCATGATACAAGGGGGCGAACAAAAACGCCAATCCTTTTGTTTCGAGCGCCTGTTTGGCGGCCTCAGGCGACGCGGGAATGTCGATGCCAAGCCGCTCGAGCACATCGGCGCTTCCGCTTTTCGAGGAAACGGCGCGATTGCCGTGCTTGGCGACTTTGACCCCGAGCGACGAAACGACAATGGCCGCCGCTGTCGAGACGTTGAACGTCGCCGCCCCGTCACCGCCCGTCCCGCACGTGTCGATGACGTCATCGCCGACGTCGATCGTGGTCATCCGATCGCGCATCGCCCGCACAAACCCGGCGATCTCATCGACCGTCTCGCCGCGCACGCGCAAGATGGATACCAAACTCGCAATCTGGCTGTCCGTCGCCTCGCCGGACATCACGGCATTCATGGCTTCGTACGCTTCCGCTTCCGTCAATGTTTCCCCTTCCGCGCATTTGGAAAGCAACCGCTTTAACATACGATCTGTTCCCCTTTCGCAAATAATCGTTCCGCTTGTTCGATGGCGTAAATGAGGGCGCTCGCCTTGTTGCGCGTCTCTTTCCATTCAAGCTCCGGAACCGAGTCGGCGACAATGCCGGCGCCGGCCTGCACGTACGCATAACCGTCTTTAATGACCGCCGTCCGGATGGCGATGCACGAATCAATGCTGCCGTCAAAGCCGATGTACGCGATCGCTCCAGCGTACAATCCTCGGGCGGTCGGCTCGAGCTCCTGCAAGATTTGCATCGCCCGCACTTTGGGCGCCCCGCTCACCGTTCCAGCCGGAAAAGCGGCCAAGAGCGCGTCGATCGGGTGGATGTCGTCGTCAAGCACACCGACGACTTTGGAAATTAAATGCATCACATGAGAGAACTTGCCGATTTCCATCAACACCGGCACCTCAACCGTTCCGTACTTCGCCACCCGGCCGATGTCATTGCGCGCCAAATCGACGAGCATATAATGCTCCGCCCGCTCTTTCGGGTCATGGTACAGCTCGTCGGCGAGCTTTTCATCCTCCGCCGGCGAGCGTCCGCGCCGCCTTGTTCCGGCGATCGGGTCGATCTCGGCGCGCCGGTCGCGCACTTGGATGAGCTTTTCCGGCGAACTGCCGACAATTTCAATGCCGTCAAGCCGAAAATAAAACATGTACGGCGACGGGTTGATGTGGCGCAAGATGCGATAAATGGCGAACCCACCCGCTTGCACCGGGACGGAAAACCGCTGCGACAGCACCGCCTGAAACACATCGCCGGCCGCAATATACTGTTTCACCGCCTCGACGTCACGCAAAAATTGCTCTTTTTCGTAATTGGACGACACTTTCGAGAACAAAGCGGCCCGCTCGGCCTCGTCTTCGGCCGGCAGCAGCGGCTGTTCGGCCCGGGGGCGCGCCGCTTTCGCTGCCAGCGCGGCGATGCGTTCTTCGGCGGCTCGGTATATCGCGATTTTCTCCTGCATCGTTTCATGACCCTTCAACCGGATATAATGAATGAGAGACAGCTCGCGTTTTTCGTGATCAAAAGCGAACAGCGACTCGCAAAACACAAAATGCCCGGCTTTCATGGCTAGGTCGGGGGCACGATGGCGCGGCACCTTTTCAATGGCGGAAATGAAATCATAGCCTAAAAAGCCGACCGCGCCGCCCGTAAACGGCGCCGCTTCGGCGAGCGGCTTGACGCAAAGCGCCCGTTCGACCGCTTGAAACGCTTCTTTCAACGTCGACGCCGTCATTTGGACATTTCCGTTCTCGTCTTTGATCAAAAACGTTTCTCCTGTCTCGCTCTCAAGCGTCAAAAATGGGGCCACGCCGATAAACGAATAACGCGCCCATGGCGATTCGTCGTCTTTGCTTTCAAGCAGAAACACCGCTTCCTCGCGCAAATTGGCAAACACTTGCAACGGTTCGATGACATCGGCTAAAAATTTGCGCATGATCGGGATGGTGCGAAACTGGCGAGCATCCGCTAAAAAAGCGGCTAGCCGATCAATGGACATCCCTTTCTCCTCCCTTTCTGATTCATCGGGCGGAGAATGAGAGTTTATGAGGCGAAAATGGGGAAAGAAAACGCCCAAAGACCATCGTCTTTGGGCAGATGCAAGCGAAAGGAAACCAATGCTCACCTCAGCTAAACTCGCTCATTCTCATCTACCCTGCACTCGTTCTCAGCTCTTGCTCGGCTTCTGGCAGCCCGCCGGCGGCGGGCAAAGAAGTTATTTTAACTATATTACATTTCTGTTTTTTTTGTCAACGACAAATCCGGCCGCAGCATGGCTGCATCCTTTAAATAGACGTGGCAAATCTCATCTTGCCGTTTGTCTGTCTCCACCGTCATCATGACGCGGATGCAGCGCGGCAGCGAACCGGGCACTGGAATTTCTCGCGTGCACATGACAGGCACGTACGTCCAGCCGTCAAGGCGGCGCAAAGCTTGAGCCGGAAACGCAGCCGTGATGTCGTCAGTGACGGAAATGAGCACGAACGAAACGTCATGGGCGGCAACATCGTTGGCGCGGACCATTTCGCGCAGCAACGTTTCCGTTGCCGCTATAATTTCTCCGGCCTCGTTTCGCTCCACTGTAATCGCCCCGCGAATGCCGCGGATCATCGCTCTCCCCCTTGTCCAGCAAACTCGCACAGCCACGCGAGCAGCTTGTCATCTTCGAGTTCCACGACTTCCACATCGCCGATTTCACGCAAAAGAACCATCCGCACCGTCCCAGCGTACGCCTTTTTGTCGCCTTTCATTTTCTCGAGCAATCGGTGAGGCCCCAGCCCGTCGGGGAGCGAAACCGGAAAGCCGTACGCAGCGAACCATTCGGCAAAGCGGTGCTCGGCAAATGACCGGCCGTAAAGCCGCTCGCTGACCAAGATGGCAAACAGCATGCCGACCGCCACCGCCTCCCCATGGGTCAGCACGCCGTAGCCGAGCTCGCTCTCGAGCGCATGGCCGAGCGTATGGCCGAAATTCAAATGGGCGCGCACCCCGGTTTCTTTTTCATCTTCACGCACGACAGACGCCTTAATATCAATGCCCTTTTCAATGCAATAGGCGAGCTTGCCGCCCTGCAAGTCGGCGAGCGTCTTGATTTCTGCGCGCAGCCAGTCGTAAAAGCGGCGGTCGCGGATGAGCGCATGTTTGATCACCTCGGCAAATCCTGAACGGAGCTCGCGCTCAGGCAGCGTGCGCAAAAAGGCGGTGTCATAGACGACCGCTTCCGGCTGGTGGAAAGCGCCGATCATATTTTTGCCAAGCGGATGGTTGATGGCGACTTTGCCGCCGACGGCGCTGTCGTGGGCCAAAAGCGTCGTCGGCATTTGAATGTAGCGGATGCCGCGCATATAGGTGGCGGCCACAAATCCGGCCAAATCGCCAACGACGCCGCCGCCAAGCGCGACAATGAGCGAGCGGCGGTCAAGGCCGCACTGAAGAGCCGCCGTCTGGCAGGCGTAATAGTTGTCAAACGACTTCGCCGCCTCGCCGTTTGGAATGATGTAGGCATACACATCATAACCGGCAGCGGCAAGCGTGGCGCGCACTTCATCCAAATAAAGAGGCGCCACCACATCGTCGGTGATGATCAACATCTTCGTCCCCGGCGGGCAGGAGAGCGCCCGAAGCAGGCATGGCAACGCGCGGACCGCTCCGTCGCCTAAGAGGAGCGGGTATTGCTTCGTCGCCGTTTCAATCGTCCGTTCGATCATCGTTAAAACTCCTTTGCATAGCGGCGGGCGCGCTCGATGTTTTCTTTAATCAAATCGATCCGGTCTTGCCCGAACTGGCTGACGATCGCCGCCGCCACTTCCCAGGCGACGACCGCTTCGGCGACGACGCTCGCCGCCGGCACAGCGCAGCTGTCCGACCGCTCGATGCTTGCCGCAAACGGTTCTTTCGTGTCGATGTCGACGCTTTGCAGCGGTTTGTACAGCGTCGGAATCGGCTTCATCACACCGCGCACGACGATCGGCATTCCCGTCGTCACCCCGCCTTCAAAGCCGCCCGCCCGGTTCGTCCGGCGCGAAAAGCCTTGTTCCGGGCTCCAAATGATTTCGTCGTGCACTTCGCTTCCCGGGCGGCGCGCCGCTTCAAACCCGATCCCGAATTCGACGCCTTTAAAGGCGTTAATGCTGACGATCGCCGCCGCGATTTTCGCATCGAGCTTCCGGTCGTAATGAACGTAGCTGCCGACCCCGGCGGGAACGCCTTCGACAATCACTTCGACGATGCCGCCGATCGAATCACCGTTTTTCTTTGCCAAATCGATCGCTTCCATCATTTTTTGTCCCGCTTCCGGATCAAAACAGCGCACCGGCGACTCTTCGGTCACATTTTGCAATTCCTCCAGGGAGCGGTAATCAAGCTTCTTTGCGCGCACACCGCCGATTTCGATGACATGCCCGGCGACGCGGATGCCCACTTCCTCCAAAATGCGCTTCGCCACCGCTCCGGCCGCCACGCGCACCGTCGTTTCCCTTGCCGATGAGCGTTCAAGCACATTGCGCATATCGCGATGTCCGTATTTCAGGGCGCCGTTTAAATCGGCATGACCCGGGCGCGGACGCGTCACTTTTCGTTTGATCTCCGTTTCATCATCGATCGGTTCAACGGCCATAATCGTTTGCCAATGTTTAAAATCACGGTTTTCCACAACCAGCGCAATCGGCGAGCCGAGCGTTTTCCCGTGCCGGACGCCGGCGGTGATATTCACCACGTCCTTTTCGATTTGCATGCGCCGCCCGCGCCCATACCCTTTTTGCCGGCGCGCCAGCTCCTTGTTGATATGCTCGGCGCGCAGCTCAAGCCCAGCCGGCACTCCTTCCAAAATCGCCGTCAATTGCGGCCCGTGCGACTCCCCTGCTGTCAAGTAGCGCATGTTTGTCTCTCCCTTCAGCTCTTTAACGCGTTTATGTAAAAATATATCATAAATTTGAAAAATGAAAATAGTTTCTGTAAAAAAAGAGCGCGGCGCCCGCTATTTTCTCCGATAAAAAAACGTCTCCTCGACTTCGAAACCGTATAAGGACGGGTTAAAAATTTGCTCCGTGCTCCCCACAAACAGCACGCCCCCGGGCCGGAGCGCATCATGAAATTTCCGATACAGCATCCGCTTCGCCTCTTCAGTGAAATAAATGAGCACGTTGCGGCAAACGATCAAATCCATGTTGCGCGGAAACGGATCCGCGAGCAAGTTGTGCTTTTGAAACTTGACCGTTTGTTTCAGCCTTTCGTCTATTTTATAATACTCGCCTTCTTTCGTAAAAAACTTTTTTCTCATTTCCTCGGGCAACTCTACAAGCGACCGTTCGCTGTACAAGCCGAGGCGCGCGCGGGCGAGCGCATTATCATCAATGTCGGTCGCCAACACCGACACGCGGTGAAGCGGCAATCGTTTTGCGAGCACCATCGCGAGCGTGTACGGCTCCTCGCCGGTTGAGCAGGCGGCGCTCCACACGTTCGGGCGCGGATGTTTCGTCAACAGCCGCGGCAAAATGACGCGTTCAAGCACCTCCCATCGTTTGGCGTTGCGATAAAACTCGGACACGTTGATCGTCATCCGGTCAAGACATTCATGCCAGAGCGACAAGTCTTTTTCCATCGCTGCAAACAGCTCGGCAAAGCTCTTTAGCCCTTTTTTCATGTACAACGACGCCAAACGCCGCCTCATCTGGGCTTCCTTATATAGCGATAAGTCAATGCCGGTTTTTCGCTTCACTTTGGCAATGAATTGCGCATAATCGTCCATCTTCCCCTGTTCCTCTCTCCTGTCAATGTACAAAAACGGCAAAAACCGGCCGATGGGCGGCCGGTCTTTTTGTTAATAGAGCCATTCGTTCATCAGTTTTGTATAGTGGAGAAGCTCTTCTTCTTTGAAAAACAGGTTGATCTCGCGTTCCGCGCTTTGCGGCGAATCGGAGCCGTGAATGACGTTTTTGCCGACCGTCAAGCCGAAGTCGCCGCGAATCGTGCCCGGTGCGGCTTCCTGCGGGTTCGTTTTCCCCATCATTTGCCGGGCGGCGGCGATTACATTTTCGCCCTCCCACACCATCGCAAACACCGGCCCGGATGTAATAAAGTCGACAAGCTCGCCGAAAAACGGACGCTCTTTATGTTCGGCATAGTGCTGCTCAGCCAGCTCGCGCGACACTTGCATCAGCTTCGCGCCAACAAGCTGGAAGCCTTTTTTCTCAAAGCGCGAAACAATTTCGCCGATCAAATTGCGCTGAACCCCGTCTGGCTTTACCATTAAAAATGTCCGTTCTGCCATTCATTCTCCACCCCTACTGTCGTATGTACTAGGAAACGGGTTCCCAACCACCATAGTACCATTGTTTCGCGCCATTGGCAACAACGTCCTTGAAAGCGTTAATAATCCCTTTTCCCGATGTAAAGGGCGAGGTCGCGCAACAGGCCGCGCGCCTCATTCATCGGCAGTCCGTCAAGAAGGTGAAGCGCCTTGTCAAGGTAACGGTCGCTTAACGCATACGACCGCTCAATGGCGTCCGTCCGCTTAATGGCGGAAATGACCGCCGCCATTTCCGCAACGTCCGTTTCCGGACCGACAGCTGCAATGGCCGCCTTCACCCGCTCATCGCTCAAGGCATACAGCACAGGAAGGGTGACGTTTCCTTGCAGCAAGTCGCTTCCGGCCGGTTTGCCGAGCTGTTCCTCCGTCCCAGTGAAATCGAGAATGTCGTCGGTAATTTGAAACGACATGCCGACATAATGGCCGAACCAGTACAGCCGCTTCACAATCGGCTCCGGCGCGCCGGCAGCGAGGGCGCCAAGCTGGCAGCTCGCGGCGATGAGCAGCGCCGTTTTCCGACGGATGCGCCGCAAATACGTGCGCAGCGGCTGATCAAACCGGTACTTGTCTTTAATTTGCTCAATTTCCCCGCGGCACACTTCCACGATCGTTTTCGCCAACACTTGATGGGCGCGCGGGTTGCCGAGCTCCGCCATCCGTTCGAGCGAGCGGGCAAACAAATAATCCCCTGTGTACATGGCGAACCGGTTGCTCCATTTCGCCTTGATCGTCGGCCGGCCGCGGCGCAAATCGGCGTCGTCGATCACATCGTCGTGGACGAGCGAAGCCATATGAATGAGCTCGAGCGCAACGGCAACATGCTTCATCCGCTCAAGGTCATATTGGCCGAAGCGGGCGGCAAGCAAGACAAAAACGGGACGGATCCGCTTTCCGCCCGCCTGCAACAGATGGAGCGCCGCTTCCCCAAGCGGCCCGTATTCCGACTGAACCGCCCGCTCAAGCTCCTCTTCGACCGCCGCTAAATCATCGCTTAAAAACGAATACATCGCCTTTAACTTCATGTTGTTCACCTTAACTCACCGTTTATAGCCCAAGTGCATCGCCGCCACGCCAAACGTGTACGGTTTGACCTCGACATCGACAAAACCGGCGGCGCGGAACATCTCGGCCAGCTCGTCCCGCCCCGGAAACTCGCGCGCCGATTCCTGCAGCCACGAGTACTCCTCATAGCTTTTCGCCAGCAGCTTGCCAAACAGCGGCATAATAAACCGGAAGTAAAAATAGTAAAGCTGGCGAAACCCGAACAGCGTCGGCTGCGACGTTTCCAGGCAGACGGTCATGCCGCCCGGCTTCGTCACCCGGTGCATTTCCTTAAGCACGGTCATATAGTCAGGGACGTTGCGCAAACCGAAGCCGATCGTCACATAATCGAACGAATTGTCAGGAAACGGCAGCTGCATCGCATTGCCGTGAATGAGCTTCACATTATGCAACCCGAGCGCTTTTACCTTCTGTTCGCCGACTTTCAGCATGTTTTCGCTGAAATCAAGGCCGTACACTTCCCCTTCCGGACCGACCGCCTCCGCCAAGGCGATCGTCCAGTCAGCCGTCCCACAGCACACATCGAGCGCTTTTTTGCCTTTTTGCACATTCATCCGCCGCATCACGTCTTTGCGCCACTTCAAGTGGCGGCGGAAGCTGATGACGGAGTTCATCCGGTCATAATGCGCAGAAATGTTTTCAAATACGCGATGGACTCGCTCTTCTTTCGATTGATGCATCGTTCTACCCTTCTTCCACCGTCTTTTTGGCGATGGCTTGAACCCCGCCGGAAAGCTCGGCCACGCGGAGCTGCAGCAGGCCGTTGACCGGCAGTTTCGCCGCAAACAGCGCCTCCCGGCAGCCGTCGATATAGCGGCGGCAAAAGCGGAGCAAATGCCGCTTTTGCTCTTTCGTCAACGTTTTCGCGCGCGGGAACGCGATTTGCGCCATTTGCTCAAAGAGCACCGAAGCTCCCGTGCGGATGAACGCTTCCTGCTCGAGCAGCAGGCGCCGCATCAGCAAATACGAATAGGCAAACTGCCCCCACTGCGGCGCCGCCATGCGGTCGGCGAGCTTGACAAGCAACGCCGATTCGATCGTGCCGACCGCCGCAAACAACGACTCGATCCGCTCTGCTTTTTTTTCGTAAAGCCGCACTTTTTGCTCGTTAATATCGCGGATCGCCTCGGCGAACGAGCGGATGAGCGCCGTTTCGCCCGAACGCGCCAACAACTCATAGTACAGCCCGCTGTACAAGTCGCCGGCCAGGACGACAAGCTGCCGCGTCCGCAAGTCGCCGCCGTCATCTGTCACCTCATCGTGGGTATCAAGGGCGATCTGCATGAGCATCATGGCGATGATGCACCGCTCCGCCTCACTCGGCGCCGTTGAAGCGCCCTCGAGCATTGACAGCGAGAGCAGCAGGCGATCTTCATCGATCGCCGGCGCCGGCAAATGCTCGCGCAAATATGGGTGATGGAGCAGCTGCTCAATTTGTTCTTTCAATGACGCCAATTTCACCGTGATGTCATCCACATGAACCACCCTTGTCCCCGAAAATATCCGCACCACCATAACGGACTCATTATAACATAATTTTGTCGAAAACGCTCTATATAGATGCAATTTAAAGCTTTAACATTTTTCGTCTTTGCCGGTCATTGCATCCGACTGTCGAGTGACCGAACAACGCCGCTTCCAGACCCATGAATGGGTCTGTGAAGCGAGTCGTTGTTCGGTCTTCCGTCACGCTAAGGCGTGACGGAGGCAAGCCACACGCTTGCCTTCGACAGTCAAAAATGGGCAAACCACTTTTCTGTCAAGGATATGTTAAACTTCTTTGTTGCATCTATATAGTTTGCTAGACATTTGCCAACTTACTTTTTCCCTTCCGACTCAATGACGCCATGGCGCGTTTGAATATACGCCTTGCCTCTCACTTTAATCGCCGACGTGTGCTCTGTAAACTGGGCGATCAACACTTCGCCTTTATCGAGCTTTTCCGAGTGATGGAACCGTGTATCCGCCCCGCGCGTCAATCCAATGACGTTCACTCCGTCTTCAAGCGCTTTAATGACAACAAAGTCGCTGTTCGTATACATCCTTGCCCCCTCCTTATGCTTTAATGAGCGAAAGCACTTCCGAACGGGCGGCAACATCCGTTTCAAACACGCCGCGCACTGCCGTTGTCACCGTTTTCGCCCCCGGCTTTTTCACGCCGCGCATCGTCATGCACATATGTTCCGCCTCGACGACGACCATCACCCCGTGCGGTTCGAGCGCTTCGACGATCGAATCGGCGACTGTCGCCGTAATGCGCTCCTGTAGCTGCGGGCGGCGCGCCACCGCTTCGACCGCCCGGGCGAGCTTGCTTAGCCCGGTCACTTTTCCTTCCCGCGGGATGTAGGCGACGTGGGCAACGCCGAAAAACGGCACTAAATGGTGCTCGCACATCGAGTAAAACGGAATATCTTTAACGAGCACAAGCTCCTCATGTTCCTCGCTGAATACGGTTTGAAAATGCTCCTTGGGGTCTTCGTGCAGTCCGGCGAACACCTCGGCGTACATTTTCGCCACTCGTTTCGGCGTGTCGACAAGCCCCTCACGGTTTGGGTCTTCCCCAATTGCTTCCAAAATCAAGCGGACTGCATATTCAATTTGCGCAAAATTGATCTCCGGCATGTAAACAACATCCTCCTGCATTAGAAAAACTGCATGTAATCCGATTCTAGCATAGAGAGCAAAAAAAAACAAAAAAGAAGGGCGGTGCATCACCAGCCCTTCCCTCCTAGCTCCTGCCTCAGCTATGTAGGCTTATTTTACGGCATCTTTTAACGCTTTACCCGGTTTGAATGCAGGAACTTTGCTCGCCGGAATTTCCATTTCTTCGCCCGTTTGCGGGTTGCGTCCTTTCCGGGCGGCGCGCTCGCGCACTTCAAAGTTCCCAAAGCCGATTAATTGCACTTTATCGCCTTTTCGCAACGCTTCTGTAATCGAGTCAAATACCGCATCAACGGCTTTTGTTGCATCTTTTTTGGAAAGACCGCTTGTTTCAGCTACCGCGTTGATCAATTCCGTCTTGTTCATGCCATTCACCTCCTCCCAAGGAGCTGTTCTTGTTTACTACCATTTGTGCACACTTTTCTGCTTTTCTATACATAGACGTTGACGGCTTCGGCGGCGAAAAGGCCGGCGCATGAAAGGCGTCGCACCGGTGCAGCCAATGATTCTGCCTTCGTTCAGAAAGACAGACAGAACATGCGCCCGCGCCGCCGATGGAAGCGTCCCCTTGACCGTTCAGCGCCGCCCGCCGCTTTTAGGCGGAACTGCCTTGATTCCGCCAAGATGCGGTGACATGCCTAATCTTAACCAATTTATCGCGATAATTCAACATTTTTTTCGCCAAAGCGGCCAATTTTAGGCATATTTCACCAAAACAACGATTTCAGATAAAAGATTACCATAACGCCATGCGCATAATCAAGTGCCAATCCTTATTTCTCAAGGGTTTCAACGATTTTTCCCCCATGAAAGATCCTTGATTCAAAAAAACAAAAAAAAGCCCCCGACCGGGGAGCAAATCTCTATAGATGCAATTTGAAGATTTACCATTTGCAGCTTTTATCGACTGTCAGGCGACCGAACAACGCCGCTTCACAGACCCATATATGGGTCTGTGAAGCAGGTGGTTGTTCGGTCTTCCGTCACGCCTTGGCGTGACGGGGCAAGCCTATGGCTTGCCTTCGACAGTCGAAAATGGACAAACCGCTTTTCCGTCAAGGATATGTTAAACTTCTTCGTTGCATCTATATCGACGCCTCCGCTTTTCTTATTGTCTAGCTCCGGCTCGCCGCCGCTTTTCTATAAAATAATCGCGATGAGGCCGCCGGAGCCTTCGTTGATGATGCGTTCAAGCGTTTCTTTCAGCTTGTAGCGGGCGTTTTCCGGCATGAGCGCGAGTTTCGCCTGAATGCCTTCGCGGACGATCGAGCTGAGCGAACGGCCGAAAATGTCGGAGTTCCAAATCGACAGCGGATCGTCTTCAAAATCTTGCATCAAATAGCGGACAAGCTCTTCGCTCTGTTTTTCCGTTCCAATAATGGGAGAAAATTCGGATTCGACGTCGACTTTGATCATATGGATGGACGGAGCCACCGCCTTGAGGCGGACGCCAAAGCGCGACCCTTGGCGGATGATTTCCGGTTCGTCAAGACTCATGTCAGACAAAGCGGGCGCAGCGATGCCGTAGCCGGTTTGTTTGACCATTTTCAGCGCGTCGGCGATTTGGTCATATTCCGCTTTCGCATGGGCGAAGTCTTGCATGAGCTGAAGCAGATGGTCTTTGCCGCGAATCTCGACGCCGACGATTTCTTTTAAAATTTGATCGTACAGCTCATCCGGTGCATACAAGTCAATTTCGGCGATCCCTTGCCCCATTTCGATGCCGGCAAGCGCCGCTTTTTCGATGAAATCGTACTCGGCAAACTGCTGCACAACCTGGTCGACGTCGCGCAGCCGTTTGATGTCTTTGACGGTGTCGCGCACCGCTTCTTGATAGCTTTCGCGCAGCCAATGATCTTCGCGCAGCACCATCACCCAGCTCGGCAAGTTGACGTTCACTTCAAGCACCGGGAATTCATATAATGCTTCACGAAGCACGTTATACACGTCGGCTTCGCGCATGCTTTCCACACTCATGGCGAGCACCGGAATGTCGTACTTTTCGGCGAGCTCGCGGCGAAGCGCCTCGGTTTCCGGATGGTGCGGCCGAACGGTGTTGACGATCATAATGAACGGCTTGCCGACTTCTTTGAGCTCGCTAATGACCCGTTCTTCCGCTTCTACATAGGCTTGGCGCGGAATTTCCCCGATCGTGCCGTCCGTTGTGATGACGACCCCGATCGTCGAATGTTCTTGAATGACTTTTCTTGTCCCGATTTCCGCCGCCTCTTGGAACGGGATCGGCTCTTCATACCAAGGCGTGTGGATCATCCGCGGCCCGTTTTCGTCTTCGTACCCTTTCGCGCCGGAAACAGCATAGCCGACGCAATCGACAAGTCGGATGTTCACTTCAAGCCCCTCGTCGACTTTCACCGTCACCGCCTGGTTGGGCACGAACTTTGGCTCCGTCGTCATGATCGTTTTGCCCGCGGCGCTTTGCGGCAGTTCGTCCTGGGCGCGCGCCTTGTCGGCTTCGTTTTGAATGTTCGGAATGACGACAAGCTCCATAAACCGCTTAATAAACGTCGATTTCCCGGTGCGGACAGCGCCGACGACCCCTAAGTAAATGTCGCCGCCGGTCCGCTCGGCGATATCTTTAAAAATATCGACCTTTTCCAAATGACTCCCCTCCAGTCTTTCGGTCGTTATAAGAAACATTGGAATGAGCTAGCATAGTCGGACACTATATGCATATGATGTTGTCCGATTCGGTTATGACTAAAAACCATAAATAAAAATCCCTTCTCTAGAATGTATTTTTCCAGAGAAGGGATGATGACTCATTTCGTGAAAAAAATCGGCTCGTTCGTCTTGGCGTCGATCGTGTACGGAAGGGAGTACGCCGGCACGAACAGCGAATGGTCGGTCAAAATCGGGCGAATATCGTCACCCGGCTTGTAGTGGTGCGGATATTTTTTCAACGCCGCATACAAATCAGAACGGTAGTCAATGTAAATTTCTCCATTCCCGTCGATGACAAACGGCAAGTTGTTGCCGGAAAACGGGCTGACGACATAAGGCGGCTCTTTATAGCCGAGCTTTTTGTAATCGAGCGTAAATACGCCCGGTGCGACGACATCTTGAAATGGCGGATAACCGTGCCGATCCGTATACATCGAAAGCCGCAGCTTCAAATCGCGGATGCGCTCAGCGAGACGCAGGTCAAGAAGCTTGACCGTCGGGTTCGTTTCCGCATCGATGATCATATACTGGAAAACACCCCCGCTTTCATAGGCGTTTCCCGGCGGTTCCTGCATGTAGCGGGGAACGAGCTTTTGAAAGTCAACCGGATATTTTAAATACATCGGTGTTTTCATGTCGCGCGTCTTGATCGGCAGCAATCCGCCGGTCGCCTTCCGGTATTCGTCAACCGCCGATTGGACGGCCGCCACTTGGTCTTTGTATGGAATTTGGTTTTGCTTAAGCCGCTCTTGCGGATACAAGCAGCCGGAAAGCGGCACGAGAAACAAACAGGCTAAAAGAAAGCGAGCAATCCGTTTCATCCTATTTCGCGCAGGAGACTCCCACTTCAACGACCAAAGGGAGTAAGTGGGAGAGGAATGCGCGTTCCCCCCTTTCTTTTGTGTATGATATAATAAAGGCGTGGAGAAAACCGTTCAATAAAGGCACTCCAATCACGGCTACTCGATGTATGGAGTTGGTTACAGGAAACGTTGTAACCGTAAAACATCGAGCGTAGGTCCGTCTGTTGTGTGTGGAAGCCAAGTACTGCCAACAGACACACCGAGAGAATCGGTAACGATGCAGGCATGACCTGCGTCGTTGGGTAGTCGTCAACCTGCCCCCTGATGCAACCCCAAGTCAAGGAAGGAGGACGAAGTCCGTTTGCACTTCTGGGGAGTTGCAAGCCCCCACTTCAAGCGTGAGCGAAGTGGGGGTAGTTGACAGTTCCTCCATCCTTTGCCTATTGCGGCGTCGGTCCGCTGAACACGACAAAAATAATGATGATGCCAGCGAGAATCAACAGGACGTAAGCGATAACCGCCAGCAAAAAGCGAAGCCAGCGAATCTTGAGCTTGTAGCGGCTCAAATAAATGAAACCGACGGAAATAAACATGAACACCATTGAGGCGATGGCGATCCACATTTTCGCTAAAGCCGGTGACATACGTGTTCCTCCTTTTTTCGACAACTATTATATCATCGCCATAAAAAAAGCTGAAGTAAAGCGGGGCTTTCTTTACTTCAGCATTACCTTATACCCTTCCGGAAGCTCAAGCCGATGATGGTTCGTCATATTGTATGCAAAACAGGGACGACTTGTACCGCCATCCGCCTATTTTCAGCGTTACGGCTCGGCAAAAATGTTCATGACATCGTCCATTTCCTGCTTTTTTCCGCGCGCCATGAGCGAATCGACTGCTTCTTTCGGCTCTTTCCCTTCGAACAAGACTTCATAGAGCGCCTCGGTAATCGGCATTTTGACGCCGAGTTCTCCCGCCAGCTCGTACGCCGCTTTTGTCGTCCGCACCCCTTCGACAACCATCCCCATGCTTTCGAGCACCTCGTCAAGTTTTTTTCCTTGGCCAAGCATATAACCGGCCCGCCAGTTGCGGGAATGGGTGCTTGTGCACGTGACAATCAAGTCGCCGACTCCGGCCAGCCCGGAAAAGGTGAGCGGGTTGGCGCCAAGCGCGCAGCCGAGCCGGGCAATCTCGGCCAACCCTCTTGTGATGAGGGCTGCTTTCGCATTATCCCCGTAGCCGAGCCCGTCGCTGATGCCGGCGGCCAAGGCGATGATGTTTTTCAGCGCCCCGCCGACTTCGACACCGACTAAATCCGGGTTCGTATACACGCGGAAATAGTGATGGTTCATAAATAGATCTTGAATGCGCTGCGCCGCTTCCATATTCGGCGATGACACCGCCACCGTCGTCGGATGGCGGAGCACCACTTCTTCCGCATGGCTCGGCCCCGAAAGAACGACAACGTCTTCCAGCCATTCGCCCATTTCCTCAGCGACAATTTCCGATACGCGCTTGTGCGTCCCCGGCTCGATGCCTTTGCTGACGGCGACCACGGTGACCGGCGCCGCCAGGCACGCGCGCGCTTTTTGCAGCACGCCGCGGATCGCCTTTGTCGGCACAGCGAGCACCGTTACGGACACGCCGTCGAGCGCAGCGCAAAGATCATGATAACCGATGATCGCTTCCGGCAGGCGGACGCCCGGCAAATATTTTTCATTCGCCCGCCGTTGGTTGATTTCCTCGATCTGTTCAGCCCGCTGCCCCCAAAGCCGAACGCGGTGCCCGTTGTCAGCCAGAACGAGCGCCAGCGCCGTCCCCCAGCTTCCGGCGCCCAATACAGCGATGTTCTCCATCGTTTCCCACTTCCTTTATCCGATTGTCGCAGCCTTCCGCTTTTCTTATTTCCGCGGGCGATGATTTTGATCGGTGTACCCTCGAAGCCAAACGCATCGCGGATGCGGTTTTCCAAAAATCGTTCGTACGAAAAGTGCATCAATTCCGGATCGTTGACAAAGGCGACGAACGTCGGCGGCTTGACGGCGACTTGCGTCATATAATAAATTTTCAAGCGCTTGCCGTTATGCGTCGGCGTCGGGTTCATCGCCACCGCATCCATAATGACTTCATTGAGCACGTTCGTCTGAACGCGCATCGCATGGTTGTCGCTGACAAGCTGCACGAGCGGCAGCAGCTTATGGAGCCGCTGTTTCGTCTTCGCCGACACAAATAAAATCGGGGCATAGTCCAAAAATGGGAAGTGGGCGCGAATCTTCCGCTCAAATTCAGCCATCGTTTTGTCATCCTTTTCGATGGCGTCCCATTTGTTGACGACGAGAATCACCCCGCGCCCGGCTTCATGCGCATAGCCAGCGATTTTTTTATCTTGCTCGAGAATGCCTTCTTCGGCGTTTAGCACGACAAGAACGACATCCGACCGTTCAATGGCCCGCAACGCGCGCAGCACGCTGTATTTTTCCGTGCTTTCGTAAATTTTTCCGCGTTTGCGCATTCCTGCCGTATCAATAATAACATATTCCTGCCCTTCACGCACAAACGACGTGTCCACCGCATCCCTTGTCGTCCCGGCAATGTCGCTGACAATGACCCGCTCTTCCCCTAAGATGGCGTTGACAAGCGACGATTTGCCGACATTCGGACGGCCGATGAGGCAAAACTTAATCACGTCCTCTTCATACTCTTCGGCGGCCCCTTTTGGAAAATGGCGGACGACGGCGTCAAGCAAATCGCCAAGCCCCGTCCCGTGCGCCCCGGAAATCGGATACGGCTCCCCGAATCCAAGCGCGTAAAAGTCGTAAATCAAATCACGCATTTCCGGATTGTCGATTTTGTTCACGGCGAGCACGACCGGCTTGTTCGACCGGCGGAGCAGCTTGGCCACCTCTTCATCAGCCGCAGTCACACCGTCGCGGCCGTTCGTCATAAAGATGATGACATCCGCCTCATCGATGGCGATTTCCGCCTGTTGGCGAATTTGCACAAGCAGCGGCTCATCGCCGATGTCGATGCCGCCGGTGTCGATTAAGTAAAATGTATGGTTCAGCCATTCGGCGCTGCTGTAAATGCGGTCGCGCGTCACCCCAGGCACGTCTTCCACAATGGAAATGCGCTCTCCGACAATGCGGTTGAAAATCGTTGATTTCCCCACATTCGGACGGCCGACAATCGCTACAACTGGATTTGCCATGCTACCACCCTTTTGATCCTCATTTTTGTTTCGTTTGCTCTTGAAGAGGCGCCTTTTTCCAGACCAGACATCCATCCCTGCCAAGCACGCTTGGGCGATCCGCGCCTTTGCCGCCCACCCGGCTTGAAAAGCGGGGAAGGCGCTGGGCGATGAACCAAAACGTGCTGCAACTGCTTTATTTTATCAAAAAGTGAAACACCCAACAACCGCCTAATGCTTGACGATCACAAGCAGCCCGTCGCTGAGCTCATGGGCGATGCCGTCCAAAATCGCCTCCAAATTGGCGGCGATTCGCTCCATCTCCTCCTTCGTGCGGCAAACAAAGATCGGCGCACCCCCAGCGACGGCTTCACCGTTGATCGTAATGACCGCCAAAATCATTTTTTCATGCGTCATCACCGCTGCCCCCTCTCCGTTTCCAACTCCGCTCGCCCGGCATGCGGATCGCGCTCTCCAACACCGGAACATTCTCAATGACCGCTTTCGCCTTCTCGATATCCTCCACTTGCGGCAAAATGAAAATGCCGACGCGCCCGTCGTTTAAATCACGTTTGGCGAGCGGCACGAGCGCCGGCGTCCCGGAGTCGCGGTAAATGCCGAGCGCCGTCGACACATCGTGCAAAATCGCCTGCCGCTGCCCAAGGTTGGCGATCGTTGTTCGGGCGTTGAAGTTTTTCGGCGTCAAAATAAACCCCATCCCGTAGCGCAAAATTTCTTCCCTCCGCGCCGGCAAGCCGATATTCATAATGTAAATGTTGTCCACATACAGCCCTGCCCCCTCAAAATGGGGTTTGACATATTTCACATCGGCGATATCTTTCAACCGGCTCCCGCTCATAAATCGCCGCGCCACCATCATGCCGATGGCGCTGGCCGCGAGCGCCGCCCAAACGTTCCACACTAAATAAAAAAGAGTCGATAAAAACGAAACGAAAATGACCAAATAGTTCCGCCCTTCAAACACAATCGCAATGCCTTCAATGTATGTTTTTCCGCGCGGCACTAATTCATACTGGTCAAGCTCGTTCAACGTGTTGCGCTCCATGTTGCGCACATCGCGAAACTGTGAGGCGGCCAACGCCAAAAACGTGATGGCGGCAAACTCCTTTTCCATGATCGCCGGCACGGCGACCGTCCCTAGACCGGCAGCGATCGCCCCCAATGCGATATGGATCGTCCGCCCGTGCAAGTATGTCGGATACTGCCGGTAATCGGTGCGCAACAAATAAAGGCGGGTCAGCACTCCGACAGCGACGCCGTATAAAATGGGAAACGTATATTCGTTCACGGCTGTCTCGCCCCCCTTACAGGCCGTTTTTCCTCGAGCTGAAGCGACAGGAAGCGGATCATTTCCCAAATAAGCAAACACGACGCGCTGATCGCCGCCGCGTCGAAAAACGAGAACGAACCGAGCACATAGTCGGGCGCCATGCGGTGAATGGCCATGGCGTATACCGCTTCCCCTTGGCAGCCGCCAAGCGCCAGACAAAGAAGGCGGGCGGCAAAGCGGCGATGAAACAAACTGCTGACGATAACGAGCCACCAAGCGAGCATCCACTGGCCGTCAAGCCAAATCCAAACCGGATCAAACAAGGCAAGCAGGCGGAAGGCGGCATAGGCAAACGCCAAGCCGGACGCCGACAGCGCCAGAAACGGAAGGCGGCATGGCCGCCGCTCGATGGCCGCATAACATGAACATAAAAAAAGAACGAAAAACGCCAACGTGGCGCGGACAACACCGATTTCCACCGTCAACGACGCGGAACTGATCATCACAAGAGCGAACGCCGCCAGCCTCGTCCGTTCGCCCGTCTTTTTCATCAAAAAGGTGGCGACAATCCATATGAACCAAAAAAAGAGATAAAAATAAGTCCCTTCCATCTTTTCCACCCCTTATTATGTCCATTATGTCATCTTTTATGGCCGTTCATTCATGCATAGAAAAAAGAACGCCCGGTCATAGTAAAAATGATATTCATCAAGAAAGGAGCGGGGTGTATGGGAAAAGACCGTCAGGAGAAAAAGCTGAAACAATCGCGGCGCGTCGAGTCCGACCGCGACCAGTCATTCGCCTACAAAGGCGCAGCCCGGCTTGATACGCCGGAAGAAGCGCGCGAACGGAACGGGCAGTAACAACGCGGCCGCCTGTGGAAAACCTCGCTATACGCGATCATAATAAGAAAAGGGTGTTCCGGCCTTTCTCGGACACCCTTTTTTTACACTTAGGTTATTTCAATTTTTTCAACTGCTCGCCGATCACTTCGCCGAGCTGGAAGCCGCGCGATTCCGCCGTTTTCGTATACTGGCTGTAATCTTCCGCCGGAGCGGCCGTTTCTTCCTCAAGCAGCGCGCGGATGCTTAAGGAAATGCGGTGCTCGGCCTCGTTGACATCGAGCACTTTCGCTTTCACTTCATCGCCTTCTTTCAGCACTTCATGCGGCGAACCGATGCGGCGGTTGGCAATTTGCGATACGTGGACCAATCCTTCGACGCCCGGGAAAATCTCCACGAACGCGCCGAATGAAGCAAGCCGCTTCACAGTCCCGGTGACGACATCGCCCGGCTTCACTTTTTCGCTGATGCCTTCCCACGGACCCGGAAGCGCCTCTTTGATGGACAATGACAGACGCCCGTTCTCCGGGTCGACGGCCAGCACTTTCACTTTCACCGCATCGCCTTCTTTCACCGCCTCGGACGGATGGGCGACACGCGTATGGGAAAGCTGGGAAATATGTACGAGCCCATCAAACCCGCCGACATCGACAAAGACGCCGAAATCGGCAATGCGGCGGACGACGCCCTCGAGCACTTGGCCCGGCTCAATGTGGGAAAGCAGCTCTTTCTGCTGCCGCTCTTGCTCTTCCTCAACAACAGCGCGGTGCGACAAAATGACGCGGTTTTTCTCGCGGTCGAGCTCCACCACTTTGACGGCGAGCGTTTTTCCTTTGTAATCGGAAAAATCTTCAACATAGTGCGGTTCAACAAGCGACGCCGGAATGAAGCCGCGCACGCCGACATCGGCGACAAGCCCGCCTTTGACGATGTCTTTGATGACCGTTTCAAACGCCTCGCCGTTTGCGAACTTGCGCTCAAGCTCTTCCCACGCCCGCTCGGCATCGACTGCCTTTTTCGATAAAATGAGCAGCCCTTCTTCCCCGTCTTTGCCTTCTTCCACTTTTTTGACTTTCGCCGTCACTTCATCCCCAACAGCAACGGCATCGCTCGGCTTCTCGATATGCAAATTCGACAGCTCGCTGATTGGGATGATGCCATTTTGCTTGCTGTTTTCGACTTCGACAAGCACTTGCTTGTCCTCAAGCTTCACCACTTTGCCGCGGACGATATCGCCCACTCCATACACATTCACTTGCACATTCATTTCTTCTGTCATCGTAAAAACCCCTCCTTCATCGACTGGCGATCCTGCCAAAAGCGCGCCTCGCGCCGAGGCCGCGGCCGGCTGTCGGCAAAATAAGGACGCTTTTCTAATTAGTATACCATATTTTCTCAATCAACATGTACTATAATGCTTACTGATGTTGTTCAAGCAGTTGGCGGATATGATCCATAATGTAGTCGGCCGCCTCCTCCGGGCTCGCCTTCCGCGCGCGCAGCGGCGCCATATCAATCGGCGCCCCGTACACGACTTTGAGCGGCACAAACGGCCGGTACGGGCCAATGATCGCACATGGAACGACAGCCGCATCGGTGCGCAAAGCGAAAAAGCCGACGCCGGGCAGCGCCTTTTTCAGCCGGCCATCTTTGCTGCGCGTCCCCTCGGGAAAAATGCCGAGCACTTCGCCTTGTTTCAGCACCTCAAGCCCTATGCGCAACGCCTGGCGGTCGTTCATGCCGCGCTTTACGGGAAACGCGTGCAAGTTTTTGACGAGCGTTTTCACCACCGGAACGCGAAACAATTCTTCTTTCGCCATAAACCGAATCGGCCGCGGCGCCGTAATGCCGACGACCGGCGGATCTAGGTTGCTGATATGGTTGGCGCAAAGAAGCACCGCGCCTTCTTTTGGAAAGCGGTCAACCCCGATCGTTTGAATGCGGTACAAAGGGGTGAGCACTCCTTTGACGATTCCTTTGGCGAAGGAATAAAAATCCACCGTCATCCAATCCTTTCATTGACAACTTCCATAATGCGCGCCGCCACTTCTTCGACCGACAACGACGTCGTGTCGATTTCCACGGCATCCGGCGCCTTGCGCAGCGGCGCCGTTTCCCGCTCCGAGTCAAGGCGGTCGCGGCGGGCGATCTCTTCTTTCAACGTTTCAAAGTCGGACGGAAAGCCGCGGGCGATGTTTTCCTCATGCCGGCGCCGCGCCCGCTCCTCAACCGAAGCTTTTAAGAAAATTTTCACCTCGGCATTCGGCAGCACGTTCGTTCCGATGTCGCGCCCATCCATGACGACGCCGCCGCCTTTGGCCATGGCGCGCTGGCGGGCGACCATCTCCTCGCGCACCAGCGGATGCTGGGCGACGAACGACACCGCATTCGTCACCGCCTCGCCGCGAATGATGTCCGTGACGTCTTCGCCGTTGACAAACACGAGCTGCCCTTGCGGCGAAGGCTGCAGTTCAATATGCGTATGGCGAAGGAGCGACAAGAGCGCTTGCTCATCATGGACATCGACGCCGCATTGGAGCGCCCGGTACGTCAGCGCGCGGTACATCGCGCCCGTATCAATATACACGTAGGAGAGGCGTCGGGCGATCAGTTTGGCAACCGTGCTTTTTCCGGCTGCCGCAGGTCCGTCAATGGCGATGTTAATCCGTTGTTTCATAGTTCCTCCTGCTTTGTCTAAATCATTTGATCAGGGCACAAAGAAAAATGCAGGAAACTCCTGCATATTCTCATGTTCATTGTACCATATCCGCCGTCAGCGGTCGACGGCCGTTTCGATCGTTTCTGTTTTTGTCGGCTTGGCGACTCCCTCATACTCATATACTTTGCCGATATAAAGCGCCGCCGGCGTGTACAGAACAAGCCATTGGGCGATGAGCAGACAAATCGCCTGAATCGCGACAAGCTTCCATAACAGCTCTTCGATCCGCTTCATGGCGAACAACCCCGCCTTCCGTTTTTTCTAGCAGTATTCCACGCCGTCGCCTTATTTATTCCCTTCTCTTCTCTTCAAGCTGCCGTTCGAAGCTGTAGCGGATGAGCCGGACGCGATCTTGCGAGGCGAGGCCGGCAAACTCGACCGACATTCTCGCCCCGCTGTGCTCGTCGACAGCCATGCGGACGACCGTCGCCTTCGTGCGCACATAATGACAGTCGCCGGAGCGCATCGTCAGCACGAGCCAAAGCTCGACTGACATGCCGGGGCGCAGAAGCGGCGCGTGCGTCATCGGAATGTAAAGAGCGGCCCCGCCTGCGCTAATATCGGCTGTCATCGTCACAAACGGGGCAAACTCGCCTCCACCAAGCGGGTGGACGGCAGCGTCAACATTCGCTCTCACCCGCACATAGCGGCGGCGCTGAATGCGGATGACATATTCGTCGCCTCGGTAATCCAAGACCACCATTGGCAACGGATCATGCACTTTCCCTTTTACCTCGGTGTCAAACATGTATAACGTTCCTTCTTGGCTGACAAAACTTGCCTTAAACTGCATCCCGTTTAACAAATACACTGTTTTTCCCGTCTGCTCGTCAACGGGGTAGCCAATATGGATCGCCCCGCCGTCGACGGCAAGCACTTTGCTTCGGTATTGGCGTGCCGAGCCATCAAGCGGCTCGAGCCGAATCGGATCCCCAATTTTGATCATCATGTTTCCGCTTCCCCTTTTCAGCTGGATGCCGTTTTTGTACGATCATTATACCACAGAGTGGGCGCTTGAGGCGGACGGAAACAAAAAGGAAGCCATGTTTCAGGCCTCCCTCTGTTTTCATTCGTAATTCGGTTCGACGCTTTCAAGCTTTTCCACTTTTTCCTCTATGCCGGTTGACGCGTTCATAAACAGCTGATACGTATCATCACCGAGCGTCCCTAAAAACTCGTAGCAAAGCACTGGCTTTTGCAAGTCGTTCATAATGACCGCCTGGCGCTGTTCCATTACCTTTAGATGCGGATTCAACTTTTTCTTCACTTCTTCGGCAGTGATCGCCGGTTTCGGCAGCGGGCGCGGGATGGACGACGACAAATAGTCGCGCGCCGTAAAGCCGACGACATGGCCGTTGTCAAGCGCCACTTTCATTTGGATCGCTTCCGGGTAGATGCGGACGCCGTTTTCGCTTTTCACAAACGTGAGCACGGCGACGTTATCGTACTGTGTGCTGTCATACAGCTCAAACCCGGTGAATTTGTGCCGCTTCAAAAACGCCATTCCGCGGTTGGTCGCCTCATGCAGGCTGATCGTCGGTTTGCCAACCGGCCGGCTGTTTAACACCCAAATTGGATAGCCGCCGTTTTTCGTTATATCCATGTAAATATCGCCTTTTGTTTTCGGATCGTGAATCGTCAAACTGTAAAAGCGTTCGTCGGCCCCTTTGCCGCTTTCCGTCACCTTGATCTTCTCCGTTCCTTTCAAGCCGAGAAAATCGCGTGCGATCCGCTTTGCTTCATCTTTGGAAACCGGGCGGCCCTTCGCGCGGACGAACCCTTTTTCCTCGTTGGCCAGGCCGATGAATGACGGACCAAACTCGGACGAACTTGAGAACGTATTAACATTTTTTTCGACCGCTTTGAAGCCGTCAATGATGATGTTGTCTTCTTTTTGATCGTTCGTTGCCAGCGCCAGTTCGACGTCCATCCAGCGCAAATTGTTTTCCAAGACTAAATGCTGCACATTGCGCAGCTCTTGGCGGATCGCCCCGGCACTTTTATACAGCCCTTGCAGCGTCTTATACTCTTCTTTTGTCAACGGCTCCTCTTGCAAATCACGCACTGCGGTCCGGTAGGTGAATTCACCGATTTGCGACAAAAATTCTTGCGTTTTGTTAAACGGCAAAAGCGACAGCGGCAGCTGGCCGACATCGGAATGAGCTTCCGAGGCAATTTTCCATATTTCAGCGAGCGCCGGCGACAATGACGCATGCGAGTTCATCGCCAGCGTGGCGCCCAGTTTATCGTGAAGCAAGTCAATTTGATAGGCCAGATCGTGAAAGGCGCGCTGATAGTTGTTCTCCGCATGAATCAAGATCGCATTTTTCTCTTGATGCTCGCGATAGCCCCAGTAACCAGTGCCGACGACAGCGACGACAAGCGCTGCAATCAGTAAGTTTCGCACCATCTCGTCTCCCTCCTTTTATTTGCAAAAAATATGGTTTCCAATCCGCTTGATTTGCGGCCGGCTCCAAATCCAAGCGCTTGTCGCCGTCGCCGGATTAAAGTAGTAAATGGCCCCGCCGGTCGGGTCCCAGCCGTTGATGGCATCGAGCACCGCTTTTTTCGCCGTTTCGTTCGGCGTCAGCCAAATTTGTCCGTCGGCCACTGCGGTGAACGCCCCAGGCTGAAAGATCACCCCGGCAACCGTGTCCGGAAACGACGGGTGTTCGAGCCGATTCAAAATGACGGCCGCGACGGCTACTTGCCCGATGTACGGCTCACCGCGCGCCTCGCCGTAGACAGCATTCGCCATGAGTCGAATGTCATTTTGCGAAAACCCTTTCGGCACATTGGATGCTGTCGTTTTCACCGTTCGCCTGCCGCCTCCGCCGCGCTTTTTCACCTGCTGGCTGAGCGGAATGCCGCCGTAATGGGTGAACTCGTTTCCTTGACGGATTTGCTCTTTCACAAACGACTCGTAATATTTCGATGCGTTCACGAGCTTTCGTTTCGTCTTGGGGCCGGCCAGACCATCGACCGGCAGCCCGTATTCGTATTGAAAGTTGCGCAGCGCCCAATACGTGCGCCAGCCGAACACGCCGTCAATCTTTCCGTTGTAAAAGCCGAGATACTGCAGCCGCGCCTGCAATTCAATGACATCGTCGCCAACCGCGCCACGCTGAATCACCTGCGGGGAAAAAGCAACCGCATGGCCGGCTGGATGCATCCATGTCATCAGGCCGATCAACATGAGCATGACCAATTTCCTTGCCATATGCAAACCTCCTGTCAACCCTCGTCATTTTTACCCCTATTTTTCTTCAACTTCTCCTTTTTATGCAGAAAAAACAAAAAAAGCCAAGCATGTTACGCCTGGCTTTTCACGGATGGCATCTTCTCAACGCGGACGGATTCTTTCACTTGTTTCACTTTGCGCAACGCCACCCACCATAAGATGAGCATGAACGGCCCCATGTAATACCCCCACTGCTTTTGGGCGAGCAGAATCCAGTCGTAAACGCCGTGAAGGAAAAACGGCAGCAAAAACGACGCCCATAAATAATAGCGGCGCTTTCGGCCGGCAAATTTGGCTTTGCCAAAATAAAACCCCATAATGACGGCAAACAGGGCATGGCTTGAGACCGGCAAGAGCGCCCGGGCGATTGCCGTGTCCACTCCGTTGGCGAGCAAATACAAAATGTTTTCGAGCGTCGCAAATCCGAGCGAAACGCTGGCGCTGTACACAATGCCGTCATACGGCTCATCAAATTCGTCATGGTCGTAGACAAAAAAATAGACGACAAACCATTTGACGAACTCCTCAAGCAGCGCCGCCGAGAAAAACGCCTCGGCAGCCGGCGAGGAGACGATCCCTTCGGCAGCGAGCACATACTCAATAAACATAATCGGAAAAACGAGCAAGGCGCCGAAAAAAAACATGCGCAGCACAAAGGAGAGCGGCTCGGCCTCATACTCGTCCTTTAAATAAAAATAGCTAAGCAGCGCCACCCCGGGGGCGACGCCGGCAGAAATCAACGAAAACATGCCGATCCCCGTTTCTTTGTCGGTTTATCTCTATCGTACCACGAAACAGAGCGATGAAAAAGACGAAATTGCCAAGCGGCCCGCCGACCTAATAGGCGAACAAGCCGTCAACGGCGGCGCCGGCGGCGAGAGCGACGGCGAGCTTGATGCGCGCTTTTTTCGCGTCATAGTCGCTGCCGAGAATGACCCCTTTTTTATGCAAATCATAGGCGCTTCCCACGTAATCGTACGTTGTATACACCGCCCCCTCCTCAGCGCTCGTCGTCACCACGACCTTAATCCCGTCGTTGACGGCCTTGACGATTTCATCCACCATGTTCGGCGCCACTTGCCCGCGGCCGACTCCTTCAAGCACGATTCCGGCGACGCCGCTTTCCCGGGCCGCTTTAATAAACTTGCCGTCCGCCTCCACGTAACATTTCACAATGTCGACAGGCGGAAGCGGATGCACGAGCCGGAAATGCTCGCGCCGGATCGGCTTTTGGTACACGTGCACTTCATCGTTGTCGATAATGCCCAAATAGCCGAACCCGAATGCGTTGAACCCTTGAATGTTGGAAGCATGCTCCTTTTTCACATATTTCGCAGCAAAAATGCGCTCGTTGAATACGACAACCGTCCCCGCCCCGCGCAGCGTTTCAGCGCACGCGGCATAAATGGCATGGCGGATGTTGATATACACATCGCTCCCTAAATCAAACGGCGCCCGCTGCGAGCCGGTGACGACGATCGTCCGCGGATCGTCAATGGTCAAATCAAGAAAATACGCTGTTTCCTCGAGCGCGTCCGTCCCGTGGGTGACGACGATGCCATCCACAGACGGATCGGCGAAATGCGCCTCAATCCGCCTTTTCAATTCAAGCCAATGCGAAAACGTCAAATGCATGCTCGGGAGCTGAAACACGCTCTCAACCACCACTTCAATTTCCTTTGGCAAATGGCAGAGCGAAGCGAGCTCTTCGCCGCTCAATGCTCCGGCCGTTAGGCGGCCGGAGCGCTCATTTCGTTTGCTGGCAATCGTGCCGCCAGTCGTCAGCAGCACAACTTTCCGTTCAGCCACATTCGTCACCCTCACTTTCCCGTTTTCCATCACAGCGCCCGTTTCCGCCGTGCGGATGCAAGTATAGCGGCTTTCGGGCCGCCGCTTCCCGCTCGCGCCGGGCGATGCAGGCGGCGATAGCGTCCCCATGGAAACGGCCGTTTTCGATAAAAATTTCGTTCGCATTATTGCCGGCCGCAATCACCCCGGCGATAAACACCCCTGGGACGTTCGTTTCCATCGTTTCCGGGTCGTAGTGCGGCCGGCCGCTGTCCGGATCGACGCCGACGCCGATGTTCATTAAAAAGCGATGGTCCGGATGGTAGCCGGTCATAGCGAACACGAAATCATTTTTGATCGTTTTCGTCTCCCCGTTCACTTCGTAAATGACCGCATCTTCCGTGATCTCTTTCACATGGGCATGAAATTCCATGCGAATGACGCCTTTTTTCACAAGGGCGTCAAATTCCGGCAAAATCCACGGCTTAATGCTTTTGGAATATTCCCCGCCCCGGTAGAGAACCGTCACGCGCGCCCCGGCTTTGACGAGCTCCATCGCCGCATCGACGCTCGAGTTTTTGCCGCCGATGACAACACAGTCCGTGTTGAAGTACGGATGCGCTTCTTTAAAGTAATGCATCACTTTCGGCAGCTCTTCCCCCGGCACGTTCATATAGTTCGGATGGTCGTAATAGCCGGTGGCGATGACGACGTACTGCGCGCGGTACGTCCCTTTTGTCGTTTCAATCAGAAATGCTCCATCTTCCTGCGGCTTGACGGTTTTTACTTCTTCAAAAGCATTGACGCGCACTTGCTTGCGAACCACGACTTCCCGGTAATAAGCGAGCGCTTGATTTCGCGTCGGCTTCCGGTTTTCTGTAATAAACGGCACCCCGCCGATCTCGAGCCGGTCGCTCGTACTGAAAAACGTCTGATGCGTCGGAAAACGGTAAATCGAATGGACGATGTTCCCTTTTTCGATTACAAGCGGCGAAAACCCGGCGTCTTGCAAGGCAATCGCCGCCGCCAGCCCGCACGGTCCGCCGCCGACGATGATGATTGTTTCTTTCCTCATGTTTTTGTCACCTCGCACGAAGCAAAAAATCCCCTATCTTATGATAGGGGATTTCGCGAAAGCTTGCAAACATCACTTGCTTGCTCGCCTCACACCCAGCCGCGGAATCGGCACGCTTCCGCCATTTTGCGAACGCCGACCATGTAAGCGGCAAGGCGCATGTCGACGCGGCGCGTCTGCGCCATTTCATACACGTTATTGAACGCTTTGACCATCACTTTTTCAAGCCGCTGTTCCACTTCTTCTTCCGTCCAATAGTACCCTTGGTTGTTTTGCACCCATTCGAAGTACGACACCGTCACGCCGCCGGCGCTCGCCAGCACGTCCGGGACGAGCAAAATGCCACGTTGCGTCAAAATTTCCGTCGCCTCGAGCGTCGTCGGCCCGTTCGCCGCCTCGACGACGATGCTCGCCTTAATGCGCGGGGCGTTTTCAGCCGTAATTTGGTTTTCGATGGCCGCCGGCACTAAAATATCGCAATCGAGCTCAAGAAGCTCTTTGTTCGAAATCGTATTTTTAAACAGCTTCGTCACCGTGCCAAAGCTGTCGCGCCGTTCGAGCAGATAGTCGATGTCAAGGCCGTTCGGATCGTACAGCGCGCCGTACACATCAGAAATGCCGACGACTTTCGCTCCGGCGTCGTGCAAAAATTTGGCCAAATAGCTGCCGGCGTTGCCGAACCCTTGGACGACGACGCGCGCGCCTTCGAGCGACAGGCCGCGTTTTTTCGCCGCTTCACGAATGCAAATCGTCACTCCTTTGGCCGTCGCCGTTTCCCGGCCATGCGAACCGCCGAGGACAAGCGGTTTCCCGGTGATGAAGCCCGGCGAATCGAACTCGCGGATGCGGCTGTACTCATCCATCATCCACGCCATAATTTGCGAGTTTGTAAACACATCCGGCGCCGGAATGTCTTTTGTCGGCCCTACGATTTGGCTGATAGCGCGCACGTAGCCGCGGCTTAAACGCTCCAGTTCGCGGAACGACATCGTGCGCGGGTCGCAGACGATCCCGCCTTTGCCGCCGCCATACGGCAAGTCGACGATGCCGCACTTTAAGCTCATCCAAATCGACAGCGCTTTCACTTCGCGCTCGGTGACGTCTGGATGGAAGCGCACCCCGCCTTTCGTCGGGCCGACGGCATCGTTATGCTGCGCCCGGTAGCCGGTAAAAATTTTCACCGATCCGTCATCCATGCGCACCGGAATGCGAACGGTCAGCACGCGGATCGGCTCTTTCAAGAGCTCATACACCTCTTCCGGATAGCCGAGCTTTTCCAACGCTCTATGTATAACAATTTGTGTCGACGCCAGCACGTCGTATTGTTGCCCCTTCTCTTCCGTATGCTTATCGGCTGCCATACGTAAACCTCCTATAAGCTCGCTATAATAGTTTGTCGCCTTCCATGTCATAGTATACACCTTCTGTCGGCATCTGCAAAGGAAAAATGATGAAACGCGCGAACCGCTTTATGGAAGCCTTTCGCGCGAAAAAATAGACTCCTTGTCCATATAAAGGAGTCTTGGCTGCGCCCTAGTTGGCCCGAAAATAGTGAACGAGCTGCGCAATGGCGCGCCGTTCGATCAACTGTTTTCCATATTCTTGCACACGGTGTATCGTTATCGTGGCCGGGTTGCCAAACTCGGCCAGCAAGGCGACAAAGTTGTCGAGCGGAATCGGCGGTTCCTCGGCAACGTGCAAGTAAAAGCGGCCTTGGTACGAATAAAGCGTGCCGTCGAGGCAGCCGACCGCATGCAGGCGATGAGCAAGCTGGATGACATCTTCGAACGCTTGGAATTCGTAAAATATGTCATCGCTCTCATCGAGCGTTACCTGCATCTCAATGTAATCGTCGGCGAATTCTTCTTCCATGTCGTCGTAGTCACCTTCATTCGTGACGATAACGACCATGCCCTGTGCCGGTAAAGAGTAGACTTCGACCGCGATCGATCCGTTCACCTCAAAGCCGAGCTCTTCGCTCGCTTCCTCGATCATATCGCGGAACAGCTGATGGACTTTAAACGTGTCCTTCCACAAATCGTCTTTCGTCAACCCGCGGTCCAGCAAATCGTCAAACGTCAAGAAAATTTTAATTTTGTTGTGGGTCAAGCGCTCAAGACGCATCGGCACCCCTCCTTACCTACAGAGCCATCTCTTACCGTTATTGTATGACGCAATCGGCAATTGGTTCGTTTATTGTGTTTATTGTTATTAATGAGTTTACATCGTTTTCCCGGTTTTAGACAAGCATTTTTTCTCGGGTGTCGGTTTTCCGGGCACAATCGTGATGAGATGAGTCTCTGCCGGCGCTCCGAGGCGAAGCGGCACCCCGGTCGTCCCGTAGCCGTTACTCGTCAACACCGCCGTGCTGCCCTGCCATTTGAGCCCTCCTTTTTCATACAACCCAATGGAAAAGAAGCGAATTTGTCCTCCATGCGTATGGCCGCTCAGCACGAGTGAAATGTGCTGCTCCTCTCTTAGGCGAGCGACGATCGCTGGGTTATGGCAGGCTAATATACGAAATGATTGAGGCGGAACGTGTTCGAGCGCCCGATCGATATCCGCCTCCTTTCGGCTTACGTCGCCGACGCCGATGAGCGCGACCGGCACACCGCCGTGCTCCCATACTTTCGCTTTGTTTTTGAGCACGTGGACGCGCTCTTCCTCAAACACTGATTGAAGATCGTAGTCGACTTCGTCATCATTGTTTCCCCAAACAAAATAAACAGGAGCGACCTCGCGCAACCGACGCACATTTTCACGGACGCGCGCTTCGGGCACCCCTCTTTCGGCCAAATCCCCGCCAATCACGACAAGATCCGCTTTTCCCCTTACTTCCTCAAGCATGCGTGACGAAACGATCCGCCGATGAATATCAGAAATAAAAAAAATCGTAAGCGGCGGCCAATGATCGAGAAAATGAGGAAACGACAGGATCACGTGACGAACCCGGTTGCTGTGCGCTTCTTTCCACATATAACCAAGCAAAACAAGAAAACTCGTGATCATTCCCCCGATGATCATACTCCCTCCTGCTAAAGCCGATCATCTTTGGTCAACCGGCGGTCTCTCATCGTCATCATACCATAAAAAAAGGAAAAAACGAAAAAAAGCGCCGCCAGCGGCCAATGAAACCGAAACGCCCAATAAAAATGGCCGAGCGCCGCCAAACTAGCCACCCATTCCCCGACACGAAACCGCCGGCCGGACAACAGGCGCACCGTCCCGCCGACTGCCGCGCGGATGAGCGCCCCGTTGGCAGCCGTCCCGAACCAAAAGCAAACGAGCGCAAGCCATGTCCGCAGCGGGGCAAACAGCAAATCGGTCAAAAACCGCTCCAGCGAGAACGGCTCGAGCGGCGGCAGCCAGCGAAAAAACAAATACGTGCACAAAACAGCGGCCATGGCGGTCATCGATAGACGGCCCATGGTTTCCTCCTTAGCCCGATCCTCATTATTCGTCATGGCAAACAGGCATGAACGACATGGCTCCATCATACATATAGACTGAACTTTGCCAAAAAAGGGGGGGGTTTTATGTTTACGACGCGCAAACAATATGAGCCGTACATCAGCCCGTTTGACCCGTGCCCGCCGATCCGCGTCAAAACGTACGTCACCGCGCCCAACTTGTATGTCGGCTTCCAACCGCCGAATTTGCCGCAGTTTCCGCTGCGCGAGGCGTTGATGAAAGGAACGCTCTGGCAAGTGTTTTACGATCCTTACTACAGCCCTTACGAAACGAAGGGAAAAGGTGATCAAAGCACAGCTGGATGGGCCCCCATTCAGCTGTTTTCATAATATAGGTTGATGTCGTACTCCCGCTTCAGCCATTCAAACAGCCGGTGACGCCCATTCCATTGTTCTTCATTTTTCCATAAATCGATGCTTTTCTGGATAATTTCGCAACGGAGGGCATGAAAGTCGTCTTCCGCCTTTTCACTTTTTCCTTTATAATAATAAACAGCCAGCCAATACACCGTACATAACAGGAGCAAGATGAAAAGGTGGGCCGGGGCGGCAAAAAACCAGGCGAATCGTTCGCTCCACGCCGTGATCGCTGCAGCGTTGGCAATGATATAAAGAAGGAACGCGGCCAAGCCGGCCAACGCGGCCGCCTGCAAAAGCCTGGACCGCTTTTCAAGCCGCTCCCATTTTTTCTTTTTTTCAATGACGGCAAGCAACATTTCTTTTGTCACTTCATCGAGGGAAAATTCATCCGGAAACCGGGTCATGGCGCTCTCCCCTTGTCCGTATTCTATTGTCCATCATATGCGGGCAACAGACAGATTAGAACAAAGGGGAACGGCGGGCGCAACCGCTTATTCCGTCTGAGCGGGGAACGGAATGCGCAGCGTTTGCCCCGGCTCGAGCCGGCTCGTTGACAAGCCGTTTTCTTTTTTGATGATCTCCATGGCGGCAGGCGTGCCGTAATATTTCATCGCAATGCTATAGAGCGTTTCGTTCGCCGCCACCACATGGGTGATGGTCTGCGCGTCGGATTCGCTTTTTGCCCCGTCACCCGCGGCGCGCTTCGGCTCTGATGTTTGTTCCGCCTTCGCGCCATCTTCTTGAATAATGCGCACCGTCTCCCGGCTGCCGCTTTCTTCATGGCGGACGACTGTGACCGTTCCAGGCTTTGACTGGGCATAGTAAACAGCCGTCACCGCAGCCGGCAGCGTTAAAAACAAAAACGCGAGCAAACGGACGGGAATGTATTTTCGTTTTTGCTCCTCTTTTTGCCGCCGCCGTTTTAGGCGCGATGGCGGCGCCCCCGCGCTTGACGCCGGGCGTTTTTTCCGCGCCAGGCGCCCCGATGCCTCTTCCATCGCTTCACTCCCTTTCTTCCTCTGCCCCCCGTTTGAACCGAACATGTAAGGCAAGCACAAAATCGATCAAAAAGTGAGCGGTGATGGCGGCCCATAAGCTGTCAGTCTGCTCGTAAAGGACGCCGAGAAAGAGACTGAGCAGCACGACGACCATAAACAAAAACCATTTTTCCAAATACCGGACGTGCAGCACGGCAAAAATGGCGCTTGCCGCCCAGAGCCCCCAATGCGTCTGCACAATGCCGCGAAACAGCCATTCTTCCGTCACCGCAATGAGCGCACATAAAAAAAAGAGATGCGGAATCGAGCGGCCGCGGAATATTTTTTCATTGACGCCGCCGTCATCATGCCAATCGTCCGGCAAATAGCGCATCGCCAAAAACTCGGCAGCGAGCACGAACGCCGCCCCGCCGGCTCCGTACACGAGCACATCGCGCAGCTCAAACTGCCAAAGCCGACGCCACTCCTCCCGAGCAAATAAAAACAGCGAGCTGCCGCCGGCCAAAAGCAGCAGCAACCCTTGCGTGATATAAAGATGGATGAGCACTTCGCGGTCTGTCATCTGTTTGATTTGTTCACTTTGCCGCCTCATCGCGCCGCCTCCCGCCAAAAAACATATGCCATAGCTCCTCGCGCCAAGGCCGGACGGGCGCCGGCTCGGGACGGCGGCCGTCCGCCATGAAACGGTCCGTCTCCAGGCCGCAGTTGTCGCAGCAAGCATCCGGTTTGTCCGATAGCTCCTCCCCGAACGCGCGGACAATCGCCGCGCGCCGGCATGAAGAGGCGTGCACCCATTCCTCCATTTCGCGCAATTTTTTTCGCTTCCAACGCCGCCGCGCCTCGATGGCAGCGGCCATCCGTTCATACAGCCGCTCCTTCGCCGCGGCCGTCAGCTGTTCGGGCGCCGCTGTTTGTCCCCATTCTAAAAAGTACGCCAACAGCCGTTTTTGTATGTCCGTAAATCCGCCGGCATCAACCATAGCGCGCCATCCACCGCCGACGGCGTCTTCCGGCAGCCGCCGGCACCACTCGCGGAGCGCAGTCGAGTCGGGAAGCTCCGCTTCGGCGACCGCCTGGGCGATCGCCCGGTCGCCGTCCGCGTAAAACAATACCGCAAGGCTTGGCGCCCCATCACGCCCGGCGCGCCCGATTTCCTGCACATACGCCTCAAGCTGGGCCGGCATATGAAAGTGAAGCACAAAACGGACGTTTCCTTTGTCCACCCCCATGCCGAACGCGCTTGTGCAACAAACGATGTCGAGCTCGTCATATAAAAACTGCTGCTGCACAAGCAGCCGTTGTTCCCCATCCATGCCGGCGTGGTAATAGGCGACCCGCCCCGCCCCGTTTTGCGCCAGCCGGCGCGCCATTTCTTCAGCCCACTGCCGGCTTGAAAAGTACACGATCCCCGGTCCTCGGAGCCGTTTCGCGCATTCGGCCAAGCGCGCAGCTTTGTCCTCAACCGATAAGCAATGTTCCACCGCCAAGGCGATGTTCGGGCGGTCGACGGAATAAATATGGCGGCGCGTCCGCTCCATCCCGAGCGTGCGGATGATGTCCTCCTGCACTTCCGGCGTAGCCGTCGCCGTCAGCGCCAGACACGGCGGCGAACCGAGCGCATGGCGGACCGCTCCGAGCTTCAAAAAGTCCGGGCGAAAATCATAACCCCACTGCGAAATGCAATGCGCCTCATCGACGACAAACAACGAAACACGCGCGCGCCGGAGCGCCGCCAAAAACGTTTCAGATTGCAGCATTTCCGGTGAGGCATAAATAAAGCGAAAATCTGGAAGCGAGGCGAGGGCTTGCCATTTTTCTTCCGCATCGAGCAAACTATGGAACGCGACAACGCGCTTTTCACCGCGCCGGCGCAGCTGCTCGACTTGATCTTCCATTAAGGAGACGAGCGGCGAGACAATGAGCACGCTCCCCGGGAGGAAATACGCCGGCAGCTGATAGCAAAGCGATTTGCCGCTTCCAGTCGGCAGCATCGCCAGCACATCGCGCCCGCTGAGCACGTCTTCGATCACATCGCGCTGTCCGGGCCGAAACGACGCGTGCCCGAACCGCTCATGCAATGTTTTCGTTAATTCATCCAACGTCCCACTTCCTTTGCCAACACGAGCCGAATTTCAAAATAACTCGCTATTCCGCCAAGCGCCTCGCGAATACGCTTCAGCTTGCGCGTCCCGAGCGCCCGCGCCGCGGCCTGGATCGCCGCCGCCCTTTCAGCGGCGACAAACGGGTCGATCGAAAAATCGGGCACATTGGCGGCCAACTCGACGACATGATCCTCGATTGTACTTTTTTTCAAGCGCCGAAGGGCGGCGATTTCGTCGATTGTCTTTCCTTTTTGCAGCCATTCGTACGTTTTTTGCGCCGATTGTGTCAGCTGCACCGGCGCCAGCCCGGCCATCAGCTCGGCCATCACCGGGGCGCGCCCGGCTTCGGCTTCAGCCATCATATAATGAAGCGCGTTGCGAAACTGAAACTGCACATACAGCACATCCTTTTGCAGCCAAGCGGCAATTTGCTCCGCCGTCCAGCCGATGCGGCGGGCGCTTGTCAGCCGGAGCGCAAACACCGTCGCCGCTTCTTCAGAAACAGCCGCAAGCAGCCGGATGAGCTCGTCATAAAGCGCCCGCGCCAACGTTTGGCGCGATCCCTTGCCCAGCAAATACTGCTTCACCCATAACAGCGTCCGCTCGTCGCGGCAAATGGGGATAAAACGCTGTCCATGGGAGAGGTTGGACAGCGTCTGCCCAATGAGCGACAGCCGCTGCCAAAAAAGCGGCTCGACCTCATGGTAGCGCCAGCCGTTCACATAGCGGGGGAACGATGCCGCCTGTTCATCGAGCCAATGCCGCCCTTTTTCCGTCAATATATATGTCCGGTCATGGACGGGCGCGGCCCGCTGCTTCCGAACGAGCACGAGGGCCGCCTCCTCCAATCGGTCCATCGTCACGTCTTTCCATGTGCCGAAAAACGGCGCAAGTTGAAACCATTTGCAGTCTTGCAGCGTCTGGGCTGATTTTTTTCCAGACAACAAATGGTACACCGCTGCCAGCGTCCGTTCACCGTTTAGGCGGCGCAAGCAGTGGGCAAGCAAAAACGAGGCGTAACCGTGCCGCATCTTTGATTCCTCCCCGCCTCTATTGTAACAAAAATCGCACAAGCCGTTTGCAATGAAAAAACGATTTTGGAACAAAAATAAACAAGGGACATATGTGTAAAAATACAGGAGAGCGATTTTTTAGTTGAAAAGCGGGGCGAACGGTCTTATTATAAAAAAGTGAAAAGTTCATTTCCGAGCAGGTAACACGGAGATGACCCATCCGTTTCCAAAAAATTGGGGAGGTTCGATTTTTATGCCAAAGTATACGATTGTCGATAAAGAAACATGTATTGCCTGCGGAGCATGCGGCGCGGCAGCTCCGGATATTTACGATTATGACGAGGACGGCATTGCCTACGTCACGCTTGACGACAACCAAGGGATTGTCGAAGTGCCGGACATTTTAATCGACGATATGATGGATGCGTTTGAAGGCTGCCCGACCGAGTCGATCAAAGTCGCTGACGAGCCGTTTGACGGCGATCCAAATAAATTCGACTGAAATCTCCCCTCTTGCCGAATCGGCAAGAGGGTTTTTTGACGAAAGCGTGAAAAAATGCCATTTGACAAGTGGCGCGCCGCAAGGGAACATGCTACAATAAGATTGTCTTGCCCGCCCTGGGCGCCGGCGGGCGAGTTTTCATGCGTACATAACAACCAAAAAAGGAGGAACGGGTTGTGGCATTCGAAAATAAAATTGTCGAAGCGTTTATCGAAATTCCAACCGGCAGCCAAAACAAATACGAGTTCGACAAAGAGCGGGGCGTTTTCAAACTCGACCGCGTCTTGTACTCCCCGATGTTTTACCCGGCTGAGTACGGCTACTTGCAAAATACGCTGGCGCTCGATGGCGACCCGCTCGACATTTTGGTCATCACAACGAATCCGACATTCCCGGGCTGCGTCATCGATACGCGCGTCATCGGCTTTTTGAACATGGTCGACAGCGGTGAGGAGGACGCGAAGCTCATCGGCGTGCCAGTCGAAGACCCGCGCTTTGATGAAGTCCGCTCGATTGAAGACCTGCCGCAGCACAAGCTGAAAGAAATCGCCCACTTCTTTGAACGGTACAAAGACTTGCAAGGCAAGCGGACGGAAATCGGCACATGGGAAGGGCCGGAAGCTGCGGCAAAACTGATCGATGAGTGCATCGCCCGCTACAACGAACAAAACAAAAAATAATCGCCTAAAACGTTGTACATCCAATGCGAACCTCAGCTATTTCCGAACAATCCCGCCTATATCTTTGGATATAGGCGGTTTTCTTTTGGAAACACGAACATTCCCCAAAACAGAAAGCGTTGTCATTGGTATGACTTCTTCGCTTTCCATTGACAGAAAGCGCTTTTCTATGTTAAATTATCAGAAATTTAACATCTTCGAAACAGAAAGGGGCACCTGCTGTGGTTCGCGTACTCGTTTCCGACGCCATTAGCGAAGAAGGCTTGGCGCCGCTCCGCACATCGGCGCACATCGACATCGTTCAAAAAAACGTGAGCGAAGCGGAGGACGAATTGCACACGTTTGACGCCTTGCTTGTGCGCAGCGCAACGAAAGTGACGGAAGAATTGTTGGCGAAAATGCCGAAGCTGAAAATTGTCGGCCGCGCCGGGGTCGGCGTCGACAACATTGACGTCGACGCCGCGACGAAACGCGGCATTGTCGTCATTAACGCGCCGAACGGCAATACGATTTCCGCCGCAGAGCATACGTTTGCCATGATGGCTGCGCTCGTCCGCCGCATCCCGCAAGCGCACATTTCGGTCAAATCGCGGGAATGGAACCGCTCGGCGTTTGTCGGCAACGAGCTGTTCGGCAAGAAATTGGGCATCATCGGCTTCGGCCGCATCGGATCAGAAGTAGCAAAGCGGGCACGGGCGTTCGGCATGACCGTGCACGTCTACGACCCGTTTTTGACGAAAGAGCGGGCGGAGAAGCTCGGCGTCTCCATCCATTCACTTGATGAGGTGCTGGCAGTCGCCGACATCATCACCGTTCATACACCGCTGACGAAAGAAACAAGAGGCTTGCTTGGCACGGAAAATTTGGCGAAGACGAAAAAAGGGGTATACTTAATCAACTGTGCTCGCGGCGGCATTATTGATGAGCAGGCGCTCATTCCGTTTTTGGAAAGCGGCCATGTCGCCGGTGTCGCTCTCGACGTCTTTGAACAGGAGCCCCCGGGCGACCACCCGCTGCTGGCGTTTGATAATGTCATCGTTACGCCGCATTTAGGGGCGTCGACGGTTGAAGCGCAACTGAACGTCGCCACCCAAGTCGCTGAAGAGCTGCTCCACTTTTTTGAAGGGCAGCCGGTCACATCCTCGATCAACCTGCCGGCGCTGTCGAAAGACGTCTATGAGAAAATTCAAGCATTCTATCATTTAGGCCGAAAGCTCGGTTTAATTGCTTCGCAGTTTATGAACATTCCGGTTCAAGAGCTGTCGGTCACCTACGCCGGCACGGTCGCCGATTTGGAAACGACGTACATCACTCGCAGCTTGCTTGCCGGCTTCCTGCGGCCGCGCGTCGCTTCCACCGTCAATGAGGTAAACGCCGCCATGGTCGCCAAAGAGCGCGGCATCACATACGGCGAAAAATTCTCTGATGAGACGCACGGCTATGCAAACTGCATTTCGCTCACTGTCCATGGCGAGAACAAAACGTTTACGATCAAAGGAACGCATGTGCCGAACTACGGCGACCGCATCGTCCATTTTGACGGCGTCACGATCGATTTCGCGCCGGAAGGCCATCTCCTTTACATTCAGCACCACGACCGCCCGGGGATGATCGGGAAAGTCGGGAACGTGCTCGGGGCGCATAACGTCAACATCGCCACAATGCAAGTCGGCCGCCAAGAAGCGGGCGGAAAAGCCATGATGATCCTATCGCTCGACAAACCAGTCGATGACGCGGTATTAAAAGCGCTGGCGCAAATTGACGATATTGAAACCGTCAAACGGCTCGAAGCGTAACGAAAACAAAAAAAGCAGGGTTCCCAAACGGGAAGCCTGCTTTTTTTCATCGTTGGCGGCGCAACGCCTTGCAACAGGCGCCCATGGCTGCCTTCTGTGCATGGCGGCCTGTTTCCGCCGTCCATTCTGCTTCTCATATTTCGCAACCTTTGCATAATATACAAAAAAACACCCCGGATATTCGCATCAAAATAATTTTTATACAAAAATTGTAAAATAACTAATTTTTATTCGGTCAAATCGGGCTTATTTCGAATTTTTATTCAAGGTGCGAAATGTGAGCTGCTTAACCGAGCGGCACCGCTTTCCGCTCGCCTTTCGAGAACGTCATGAGTTCGGTATAGCCGACGCTGCGGGCGAGTTCAACCGCCTTGTCAAAGTCGGCGCCGACATCGCCCGGCACGTGCGCGTCCGAGGACAACACGATCGGAATGCCTTTGTCATAGCACATTTGCAGCAGCCGCGGATCGGGATACAGCTCGCCGACCGGCTTGCGCAGCCCGGCCGTGCTGATCTCGACGCACGTCTTCGAATTGGCGAGCGCTGTCGTCGCCCGGTCGTATTGCTCAAGCAAAAACTCTTCATCTTCCGGAACGTATTTAAAAATTTTCACCAAATCCAAATGGCCGATAATATCAAATAAGTTCGACTCGGCGAGCGTTACGACTTGGTCAAAGTATTTGCGATATGTATCATACAAATCGCGCCGTTCCCATTCACGGCGGAACTCGACTAAGTCGATGCCGAAATCGTCGACCCAATGGATCGAACCGATGACATAGTCAAACTCGTACGAGCGGATAAACGCAGCCATTTCCTCATGTTTGCCGGGAGTGTAATCCATTTCAATCGACATTTTCACGTCGATTCCGGCATCCCACGCTTCGTGGAACAAGCGGACATAGTCGGCCATATCGTAGCACCGGCGCGCCTCCACCCACGGGTTGGACAAAATGTTTTTCGTTTGGTAAAAATGATACGCATGCTCGGAAATGCCAAAATGCTGAATGCCTTTTTTCGCGGCTTCATCGGTGAACTGGCGCAAATAATCGAGCGTCAGCGTCCCCCGCTCCAAATGGTTGTGATAATCAGTCAGCACAGTGTTTCTCCCCTCCTGCTGTTTTTTTCATTATAACGCATCACCGCAAGAAAGGACAACCGTTTGGCGAATCATCACCCAATCATCCGTTCGCGCCGACGAGAAACAACAGCCCGACGCATACCGCGACGCCGGCGACCGCCAAGAGCCGTGTCATGAGATCATCCATCTGCCACCCCTCCTTGCCTTCTTTGCGCCATATATGTCTTATGCCAATATCATCTCCGATAGAACAACAAAGTGAAGATCGTAACAAAACGACGCAAACGGCGGCGGCTACCAGCCGGCCGCCATCAACAGAGCGTTCGGCCCGGCCGGCACGCGGATTCGCATTCCAACCGGATACGGGCCCAAGTTCGACAACCCGTCAGCCGCAAACGTCACCTCACGGAAGCCAAACTCTTTCGCTGTCAGCAGCACAGCCTCCGCCATGCGCGCCGCGTCCTCTTCATGTGGCTGAGCGGTCAGCTGAATCCGGACCGTCGCATGCCGCGCATCCATATCAGCCAGCTCCACGTTTACTCCCGGCGGAATGGCCGGCTCGAGCCCGCGGATCGTCGATGTTTTCATCTGCTTCAGCGCCTCCGAAAACGTGCGGGCGCTGCCCGGCGCCGGGACGAGCACTGTATAGCCGAACGAAGCGCTGTTTTTATAATACATTCGCTGCCGCTCCTTGATTTTTGTCGCTTTTACCATTCCGAGCGCCGGCAACTCAAGCCCTTCCTTCTCTCCGGTGAAAAAGCGGAGGCGCCGCTCCCCCATTTGCCGCGCTGTTTCGACGAGGGCGTCGACAAACAGCTTCTGCTCTTTGCGGCTGGCCGAAAACACGCGGTGCTGAGCCGGGACGTGCACCATCCATTCCCCCTTCCCCCCGGCGGCCGGCTGAATGACCACTCCATCAAACCAAGCGGACGCCGCCCGCAGCGGAGAGCGCCCAAGCACGCGCAGCGCTGCCGTGAACCGCTCTTCGGGGGCCAATCGGCCGCTGAGCGGAACCGCCACTGGCACCACCCGGCCGTTTGCCGCATCAGGCAAGCCGACCACCATGACGCCGGCATCTTCCTGCGCCGGCGCCGCATCAGCGGCCATTATCGTCTCAACTTGGGGGGGAGCGCTCTCGGCTCCTAGCGTTTTGACGGTAGAGGATCGCTGCTGCTGTTCCGCGCGCTCCGGAGCGGCCGCATTCATTCCGACAGCAACAACCGCAAGAAAGAGGGCCATCGATGCCGCCGAAAGCCAGCGCCGTCTCCAGCGCATCTTGCGCTGGGTGCGCTGAAGCCGTTCGTAAACATCTTCTTTTGTGCACCGGTCTTTCACCATGGGCAGCTGCTCAAGGCTATGTTCGATGCATCGCTCATTCCAGGGAAATTTTTTCATGCCGCCACTCCTCCCGTTCGGCCTCTTCCTCCATATGTTGTTTCAGCGCCTTCAGCGCGCGGTGCTGCGTCGTTTTCACTTTGCTTTCCGTCCAGCCGAGCGCGGCTGCCGTTTCAGCAATCGACAGCGACTGGATGAATCGGAGGACGAGCACAAGCTGTTGGTCGACCGTGCAGCGCGCCAAGCAGCGGTACATGAGTTGAATTTCCTCGTTTTGAATCGCGATTTCCTCCGGCATCGGCTCGTCAGCGCCGAGCTGCTCCTCGCTCCACTCCGATGCCTTCACCCACTGGCGTCGTTTTTGCTTGCGAAAAAAATCGATCGCCACATGGCGCGCAATGGACAGCAGCCACGTCTTTTCACTACATTGCCCTTTAAACCGTTTGTACGAACGCAGCACTTTCACATACACTTCTTGCACTAAATCTTCGGCATGCTCTCGATTTCGCACCATGTAATATAAAAAATTAAACAAATCATCGTGATATTGTTCGTACAACTGTTCAAAAACGGGGTCCATCGTGTCTCTCCCCCTATTCGTTTCCATGGACCAAAGCCGAACCATTCCATTATCTTCATGATAACGGGTCTCATGCAAAAAGGGAACCATTTTTTTGGACGAAAAAGGAAGAAGGCCGAGCGAACCGGCTATCGCTCGGCAAAGAGCGGAAAAAAGAGGCGGCCGGCTCGCTTCCGCAATGCGCCCTCTGCCGCCCGGTCATAGCTGATCAAAAACGACGTCGCCGGACCACCAGAGGCAAAGAGCGGCAGCGGGCAGGCGCAGGCCCGCCCTTGGCGGCCGTTGGCGGCCGACAGCTGCATCCATTCGTAGTAAATGCCTTTGGAACCGATCGGGACGAGCTCATAAACAGACGGAGAGGCGAGAAGCTCAACAAACAGCGAAAGCGGCGCGACCCATTCCGGATGCGCCAGCACGGCCGGGCCGACGAGCGGGCGGCCGATGACGGCAAACTTCGCTCCCTCCGGCGTGACGCCGATCCGCTTCCGTTCGGCCGCCACCGTTCCGACCGCCATCACGCCAAGCGCCGACTGGACGGTGGAAAAATTCGATTCCGTGCTGCCGGTGACCGGAAGGCGAAGAGAAAGTTCATGGCAGACTCGTTCAATGCCGCGGCAAAGCGCTTCCCATCGGTCATCCCCCATAAAGTTTTGCAAGACGACGGCGTTTGCTTCCGCCCCGACACTCAGCAATTCCATCAAGGCGACGCGGGCGGCAAAATATGCGACCGTCTCCGCCGGAGCATGCACCGTATCACCCGGCTTGTCCCCGACCGCCGCCGAGCCGTCGACGGCAATGGCGAGCTCTCTGCCTTCGGTCAATGGAAGGAAGAGCACATCACGCATGCGGCGCCCCCGCCTTCGCCATCAAACGGGCAACCGCCGGGGCAACGGCCAGCGCGATCAACACGTTGACCAAAGCGGCGGCGGAAAGCGGCGGAATGACGGCAAGCACAAACGGCCAGCCGAACGAACCCACTAGCGGCAGCGGGGCTAACAACGCATTGCCGATGAAAAAGGCGGCGGCGCTGCCTATTTTCCATCCCCGCTGATGCAGTACGGCGAACAGCGCGCCAAGCCCGGCCATTTCCAATGCGACAAGCCAATGGAACGGGCCGAGCGGCCACCCGCCGACCACCGCCGAAATAAGGTGCCCCAGCCCTGCAACCGCCGCTCCGGCGCGCGGACCAAGAATGGCGGCGGCAACGAGCGCCGGAGCGCTGTCTAACGCGATGCTGCCGACAAACGTCGGCAGCTTGATGAACGACCCGGCGACCGAAAGCGCCAAACAAACAGCCATCCAAGCCAGGCGGCGGCTCATTGCTTCTCCTCCTTGTCGCGGAACACAATCGCGCTCCGTTCATACTCGATGTCCTTCACCCCTAAACGCGCGTTCACGACCCGGGCAGCGGCGAACAAATAATCGGACAGGCGGTTCATATATTTGAGCACAACATCGTTGATCGGCTCCGCTTTTTGCAACGAAACGATGCAGCGCTCCGCCCTTCTCATCACCGTGCGCGCCAGATGAAGCGCGGCAGCCGCCTTCGACCCTCCCGGCAAAATAAACTTTTCAAGCGGCGGCGCCTCTTGGACATAGGCGTCAATGCGCTGCTCCAAAAAGGCGACCATCTCCTCGGTCGCTTTATACGGCAGCTTGCCGTTGACGATGGCCAAGTCGCCGCCGCAGTCAAACAGTTCATGCTGAATTTTTTGCAATTCGGCGCAAAGATCGTGAAACCGTTCATCGTCAGCGAGCAGAGCCAGCGCCCAGCCAATGAACGAGTTCGCCTCATCGATCGTCCCATACGCCTCGACGCGCAAATGATCTTTATCGACGAGCCCGCCGATTAAGCTTGTTTTTCCTTTGTCTCCAGTCCGCGTATACAATTTCATAATTCTTCTCCCCTTTATTTTAATCGTTCCGCCAACCCGCACCAAAGCCGGTCGACGCGATGGCATACGGCGGCAAGCCGTTGATAGCACAGGCCGACAGCGTCGCGCCAGCGCCGTTCTTGCCGGTCAGTCGGAACGACGCCTTGCGTTACGTCTGTCCCGATCCAGACGACCGTGCGGCCGGCCGCTCCTTCCTCCCACTGCTTCCAAGCGCAGAAAAACCGCTCCCATTCCTCTGGGTCCGGAAGGCGGCGGATGGCGGCTTCCAACCCGTCAAAGACGACCGTTTTTGCCGTTTCGATGCCATCCGGCGGCCTATACGGCTCCACATAACCGTTATGCCATACAATATGAACTCCATCATTTATTCCATACCGTTCCCTCACCCATTTTCGTTTTCCTTGAAACGCACCACCGATAACGAAATGCACCGCTCTCCCCCTTTCCAACGCTCAATCGTTGATTCGAGCGTATACCCGCCGGAAAACGGCACCTTCCATTCCCAAAACAGGCGAACGTCCGGCGCATATTGTTCAAGCACGAAACGGATCGGACCGCTGTGGGTGACGATCGCCACATGGCGGGCGCCCATCCGCTCAGCCAACGCAACCGTCTCGGCGAGCGCCCGTTTGATGCGCGCTTGAAACGAAACATAGCTTTCTCCGGCGGGCGGCGCCGTCGAAAATGGCGACTCGAGCCATCGGTTGTACGCGAGATCCGTTTCGAGTTCGGCGAACGTTTTCCCTTCCCAAACGCCAAAAAAAAGCTCGCGCCATCCGCTCGTACACCAGTCCGGCTCGCGGCTGCCAAACAGCAGCGCCGCCGTCTCCCAGCAACGGCGAAGATCGCTTGTCACGATGCAGTCGACCGGATATGGCCACTCGACCCGCAAACGGCGCAGCCTGCTATGTTCCGCGGCCGAAAGCGGCGCGTCCGTCCAGCCGATATATGCATCGCGCCGATTCAGTTCCGTCATCCCATGACGGATGAGCGTAACAGCCAAAGGACGCCCCATAGCACCGTCTCTCCCCCTTCGATGAGCGCGCCGAGCACATCGCCGCTCACGCCGCCAAACTGCTTTTCCGCCCACGGCTTTGCCGCGAGGGAACAAAGCGCCATCGCCGCAGCCAACACCACAACCGCCGCCGGCGGAACGCCCGCCGCCGGAAGAAGCAAAAGCACAAGGCATGCCAATCCCAGCGCCCATGCTGCATCGCGCCATGAACTATATTCGCGAAGCGAGGCCGCCATTCCTGTCGATTTGGCCAGCTTGCCGGCGGAAAGAAGCCAGACAGCCCCGGCTCTCGACAGCAGTGGAATGGCAATAAACAGGGCAGGGGAAATGCCCGCTTTGATCGCTTCATGCAAAAACAGCCAGCGGAACGATAACAAACAAATGAGCGACAACACAGCGAACGCGCCGACGCGCGAATCGGCCATGATCTCTTGCCGCCGCTTGGCGTCCCGGTACGAAAAAAAGGCATCGCTCACGTCCATAAAACCGTCGGCGTGCAGCCCGCCGGCAAGCCAAATGCCAAGCCAAAGAAGAAGGAGAGCCAAAAAAGAAGGCGGACCGAACGAAAGCGCCGCACAGGCGCCGTACACCAAGGCAGCCAGCGTCCCGAGCAGCGCTCCAGCCAGCGGCATTGTGCGCACAAGCCAGCGGACATGCGGGGCATTCCATTCAATCGAACGCTGAATGGGAATGATCGTAAACAGCTGCAGCGCCAGCAGCCAGCCATTCCATGCCCGCTTCATTGCGGCCACCGTCCTTTCTTCACGCGAAGAAGACCGCATTCCACCACGGCGGCGGCTTCTGCTTCCGCGACCAACTGTTGATGAAGCCAACCGAGCATTTTCATGTAGCGAAATGTGCCGAGGTCATTCGGCACGCCGCCAGAAAACAACTCATTGGACACAATGACAACAGCGCGGCATGCCGCCGCCCACGCCCGCACTTGGTCGAGCAGGCAACGGGCAGCGGCGAACGCTCCTTCCTCTGTTTTCCATTCATCTCCGGCAAATAACACATTCGCCCACCACATAGTCAAGCAGTCGAGAAGGACAACATCAGGCGGACGAAGTGCAGCCAACAACTGATCAGTCCCTTCCGGCGCTTCCCACACCACCCAAGGCGCCGTCATCCCCATGCGCCGCTCTTGATGGCGGCGAATGCGCTCTTCCATTTCCGCATCGGCAGCCCGGGCGGTGGCAACATAATGAAGCGTCTCGCCAGCGGCCAGCCGGATGGCGCACACCTCTGCCGCTTCACTTTTGCCGCTGCGCACCGCGCCGCTCACAAACACGATCATCCATCCCACCTCTCAAGCGCCTCAAGCAGCCGGTCATTCTCCACCTGCGTTTTGACGGCGAGCCGGATGTAGCGGCCGTCAAGCCCCGGGAAATTCATCGTATGGCGCGGCACAACCCCTTCCTTCAACAAATGAAAAAACAGCTCCTCTGTCCGTCCTGAACACGGACGCAACAAATAAAAGTTCACGACCGATGGCGAGACGTCATACCGCCCGGCAGGCAGCGACCGAAACACCCGCTCCCGCTCGGCGGCGATCCGTTCTTTCGTCCACTTGACAAACGATTCCATCGCCATGAAACGAAGCGCCAATTGTTGGGCGATGCCGTTTGTGCTCCATGGCGGCTGATGCGTTTTCAGCGAAGCGATCACCGCCTCGTCAGCAGCGACATAACCAAGGCGCGCGCCGGCCAGGTGATGGATTTTCGTCAACGATCGAAGCACAATGAGGCGCGGATAGCGTCCCAACCAGCGCATCGCCGTAAACCCGCCGCGCCAAAACGGATAAAATGCTTCATCGATGATTACATAGGTGCCAGCCGTGTGCGCCGCGTCCACCAGTGATCTCAATTCACCTTCCTCCATCACCGTCCCCGTCGGATTGTTCGGATGGCATAAAAAGATAATGTCTTGCTTGCCTGCCCAGGCAGTCGCTTCATCCAAGTCATAAGAAAAGCCCCGCGCTTCATCGGCCGCGAATCCCTCCACATCGCATCCATAAGCGAGACAGGCGCGCCGATACTCGGAAAACGTCGGCTCCAAGATGCCGACGCGCCGACCGGCAAATAGCGCGGCCAACAAATAAATCGCCTCCGCCGCCCCGTTCGTCATCAGCACTTGTCCGGGTCGAATCTGCTCCTGCTTGGCAACGAGCTCCCTGAGCGCCTTCGCTTCCGAATCCGGATACTCCCCGGCCCAGCGAATCCACTCCTCACCGCTCGGCCAAGCTGACGGCGGCAGCCGGTACGGATTCGTATTGACGCTGAAATCAATGTATTCGTCTGGAGGGGCCAATCCGCATTGCTCATACAACGCGCGCGGATTCGCCCCATGCGCCGGCCAACGCAACGAGTATCCCCCCAATCCATAGCAATAATGTAAACACTAGCACTGTTCCAATCATGATGCGGACCGCTTGGCGAATGTGGGCGGCGCGAAGCGGGGCGGCCGGGTCACCGAGCGTCGGCCTCCTCGAGACCACGCCGCCGTATGTATTCGTTCCGCCGAGCTGCACCCCAAGCAGCCCGGCCATCGCCGCCTCAAGCCAGCCGCTGTTCGGGCTTGGGTGGCGGCGGGCATCGCGAAATAAGATCGACAGCGCCAAACGAAAGCGGCGGCCGCCAAAGACCAACACCATCACAAGCGCCGTCAGCCGCGCTGGAATGTAGTTGAGCGCATCGTCCAGCCGCGCGGCCGCCCAGCCAAATTCGCGATACTTCTCATTTTTGTAGCCAATCATGGAATCACACGTGTTCACCGCCCGGTACAATAACGCGAGCGGCGCACCGCCCAAGGCCGCATAAAAGAGCGGAGCGGTGATGCCGTCGCTCGTGTTTTCCGCCACCGTCTCCACGCAGGCACGGGTGATGCCGGCTTCATCGAGCCGCTCGGTGTCGCGGCCGACGATCATGGACAGCGCGCGGCGCGCCGCAGGAAGATCGCCTGCTTCCAGCGGCCGGCGCACGTCCTCAGCCGCCTCAGCGAGGCTTTTCGTCGCAATGGCGGTGAAAATGAGGGCCGCCTCGATCGCCACCCCTACGTATACGGACAGCGCGTAGCCCACATAAACGATGAACGCCGATATCCCGTAAACAGCGGCCAACACAACCGCCACGGCCGCCGCCCCTTTCGTCCGCCGCTTTGTTCCTTGATTCCAGCGGCGATCAAGCCACGCAATCATCATTCCCATCCCTCGCACCGGATGCGGCAGCCAGCGCGGATCGCCCACGAGGGCATCGAGAAACAGCGCCAACGTCAATGCGGCCAAATGGGTCATCGCCGTTTCCTCCGCTTCTCCCAGCGGCCAAGCGCCTCAACTGTTGCCTCATACACAAGCCGGCCGAGCGCCCGGCCAAGCTCCGTCGCCGTTCCGGCATAGGCAAAGACCTGCCCGGTTTGCGTCGCCGCCACAGCGAGCGAATCGGTCGACGTACCGGTGGCAAGCGTCCCGGTTTCCGGGTCGCAAACCGAACAATCGGCGAGCGCTTTTGCCTTCGCTTCTGTCGCTGTCATCACCGCCTGGACAAACGCTGCTTCCGTCAGCACTCCGTCAATGACCACCACCATGTTGATCGTCCCCGGTCTTGCCGCTAGCGGCTGATGCTGCCACGCCCGAGCGGCATCGACGGCATTGCCGACGCCAGCGGTCGCCATGACCGCAATCGAAAACGCTTCCCCTTCTTTCTGAAGCCAAACAGCATCCCGGACATCAACCGCCGTCATCATGCCGACCGTTCGTTCCGGCGGAAACCCGTGCTGCTCCAAATAGCGGCGCATGTCTCCTTCCGCATCACTGCAATCGTAATCCAACCCGACTTGGCGGTTGACAAAATGGGTCGCCCATTGAAATCCGGCGCCGATCAATGCCGAGGACAGGACGCGAAGCGGCGCGGCCGCAGTAAGCACAGCGGCGTCATCAAGAAAGGAAAGCCGCAGCCCGCCGACCGGCGATTCTCCTTGCTTCTTGTTCGGCATGAACGAAAACATCGGCGTTGCCGACGCCGGATGGGCCAGACGCACAATCGGCGCGGCAAACACTTCCTCAAGCAACGCCGGCGTCATGACATCCGCAGGGGCGCCGAGCGCGGCTATTTTCCCTTTGTTCAGCACGAGCACCCGATCGCAATACAAGCTCGCCGCATTCATATCGTGGAAAACGGCGACGACCGTCAAGCCGCGGGCGTGCGCCGCTTCGGCGAGCCGGTCCAAAAGCCGGACTTGGCCGCTCACATCCATATGGTTCGTCGGCTCATCGAGCAAGAGCAGCTTGGGCTCTTGGGCGAGTGCGCGGGCCAAATAGGCGCGCTGCCGCTCGCCGCCGCTCAATCGTTCGAGCGGTTCATCGATTTTCCCCGTCAGGCCGACGGCCGCAAGCGCGTCTCGGAGGGCGGCTTCATCGTCCTCCGTCCACGTCGGAAAGAAGCCGCGCTGATGAGGATAGCGGCCGAGCGCCACCGTTTCCCTCACCGTATAGCCGGGCGCCGCCTCCGCTGTCTGCGGCAAGACGGCGGCCATCCGCGCCCATTGCTTCGCAGACAGCGCCGAGAGCTTTCGGCCATCGATGACGATCTCCCCGCTTGCCAGCGGCAGCTCTTTGCTGATGAGTTTGATCAAAGTCGTTTTCCCGCTGCCATTCGGCCCTAAGATGCCGAATATTTCGCCTTTTTCCACGGCAAACGTCACACCATCAAGCACTTGTTGCTGCCCGTATCGATGCGATACGGCCCGCACCTCGAGCATCGTCATCCCATCTTTCGTTTCGTTTTTCGGAAAAACAAGACGGCAAATAGCGGAGCGCCGATCAGCGACGTAATGACGCCGATCGGCAGTTCGCGCGGTTCAATGATCGTCCGCGCCGCCACATCGGCAAGCACAAGAAACGCACCGCCGTACAAGAGCGACAGCGGCAACAGCACCCGGTAGTTCGGCCCGCACACAAGCCGAACCATATGCGGAACGACAAGCCCGACAAAGCCGATCGTCCCTGACACCGACACCGCCGCACCGGTGAGCAGCGCCGCTGCCGTCAAAATGATGACTTTTCGGCGCGTAACATCAACGCCGACATGAAGCGCCGCCTCCTCGCCAAAGGCAAACGCGTTCAACTCGCGGCTGTTGGCGATGAGCACTGCGGCCCCAACGAGAAAAAACGGCAGCAACAGCCCGCTGTATTTCCAGCCGCGCATCGCCACGCTCCCCATCAGCCATGAGATGATTTGCCGCAATTCTTCCCCGGTCAACGCGATCATGAGCGAAATGAACGCGCTGAAAAACGCGCCGAAGATAATGCCGGCTAAAATGATCGTCTCAACCGACATGCGCCGCTCCACAGCGCGAGTGAACGCCAAAACGGCGGCAAGCGTCGCCATGCCAAACAAGATGCTCACGACCGGCAGCGTGAACGTGCCAAAGAACGGCCATTGCCAGCCGAGAAAGATGACGAGCACCGCCCCGACCGACGCGCCGGACGAGACACCGAGCGTGTACGGATCGGCGAGCGCATTTTTTAACAGCCCTTGAAACGCGGCCCCGGCCAGCGCCAATGACGCCCCGACCAAAAACGCAAGCACGACGCGCGGCAAGCGGATCGCCATCACGATCGGCACCCAATCAGCCGGAATGTGGCGAGGCAGCGCCGCTCCGAACCATTCAGCCGCCAAAATGCGGACAATAGAAGAAAAGGGAATCGACAGCGATCCTGTCGATACCCCTACGAGAAGCGATAACACGGCCGCGGTGACGGCCAATATATACATCCACATTTTACTTGAACACATCCGGGTAAATGGCTTTGGCAAGTTCCTCGACCCCTTCGACAAGGCGCGGACCCGGTCGGCTTACTAAGTCGGTGTTGACGTCATACACCCGCTTGTTTTTCACCGCCGGCACGTCTTTCCAAGCGGCGCGCGCCAACACTTGCTTCGCTCCGCCGTATGTCGTGATGATGACATCCGGCTTATAGGCCACGGCTTTTTCTTCCGTCACCATCGGCCAGCCTTCCAAGCTGCCGGCGACGTTTTTCGCCGAAATCACTTGAAGCATCTCATCCATAAACGTCCCTTTGCCGGCCGTATAAATTTGCGGCGGCGGCGACACTTCAATCCAGACATTGGCCTGTTTGTCCGCCGGGATTTGTTTCGCTTTTTCTTTGATTTTCGCAAGCTTCTCTTTCATCTCATCAATCACTTGCTTCGCTTTGTCTGTCGTCCCGGTCGCTTTGCCGATCAAGTCGATGGACGCATATACATCGTCGAACGACTTCGCGTCATTGACGACAAGCACGGTAATGCCGGCGTCTTTCAATTGCTTGAGGCCATCGCGCGAGTTATGGGCGCTTGACGCGTGGGCCAAGACGAGATCCGGTTTGAGCGAAATGATTTTCTCGACGTTGAATTCCATGCCGCCGATTTTCGTTTTCGTTTTGACGTCTTCCGGATAATTGTCAAAATCGCTGACGCCGACGATCTTATCGCCCAACCCCAACGCATAGGCGATTTCCGTATTGCTCGGGATGAGCGAGACGATTTTTTTCGGTTCCGCTTTGATCGTGACATCCTCGCCAAGCCCGTCTTTCACCGTCACCGGAAACGCCGCTTGTTCCGTTTTCGGTTCTTCTTTTTTCGCAGGCTGGGCGTTGCTATTGGCTCCACTGCTGCAGCCGACCAGCACGGCGGCCAAAAGGAAGAACACCGCCACCACCGCCGGCCATGTCCAACGTTTCATCCGTCATTCCCCCTTCGATGATGTATGTACAACAAAAAAGCCCATTCCGTCCGAACGGGGAATGAGCACGAAACAGACCGCCAATGGGCACAACAATGCCCTGTACGACTGTTTCCACGTCTCACCCCCCGAAGATTCGGAAACTGCGGCAAGCAAGGCAGGTCTACTGGCTCATGCTTCATCCTACTCTGAAGCCTTCCCGTACGGAAAACAGCGCAAGCCATCTATCCGTACAGTGGCGATTTCATTTCGTCCGCATTGACAGTTGCGGGGACAGCTCCGGATTCCCACCGGATTCCCTATTAAGCCGTTTCGGCGCCTTGCTGCGAATTGATTTAGTTATCGGATATGGACATTTTTATATTAAAGCAAGGCCTGGCATTTGACAACTATGAATTTACAGCACTTCACCTTCCCACTCTTGCAGACAATCGAGACGGATTCATGACCCATGCTTCATAAGGAACAGAGCATCCCCTTTTCATCGCATCGAGCACCCGCGATTTCAAATGCGGCCATGTCACATATTCATCAATATTCGACTCATCGATCAACACAAACTTCGCCTTTTGAATTTCCTCAGGCTGGGGAGAAACGTTTCCTTTCACATATGTCGCTTTAAATACAATGTTTATGATATTTTTAGTTTCATTGTAATACACGCCGCTGACCCCGATGAGACGGATGTCAACGCCAGTCTCTTCATGCACCTCGCGATGAACGGCCCGATCGAGCGGCTCGCCCGGTTCAACTTGTCCACCCGGCATTTCCCACGTATCGGAGCGGTCATAGCTTTTAACAAGCAAAACCTCTCCCGTGTCATTCGTAATATAGGCTGAAACGGTGATAATGGCTTGTTGGTGTTTATCCATCAAGCTCTCCTCCTACATCGCGGAATGATCCTAGCCCTCTCCAAACAAAACAACTTTCCAAGAATATGAATGGCGATTATGACCCATTTCCTTGCTTTAACAAATGACGATTTCAGCGCTACAATACATTTAGAGCCGCCAGACAGTTGCGCTGATACCAAGAACAAGATCGCCGTATATTGCTTTTGAATTTCCGCTTGATCCGTTGTAAAATGAAGACGCTCTTGTATGGGATTTCTCCTTTCTAATGTTAGGTGAGCACTTTCATTTTAAAAGGAAATTTTCATACAAGGACTATTTTTATGCTCGTCTGATTTTATCTAGCACCACGGGTTTAAAATAATCTCGTTTTAGAATAGAGTATATAGCCATATCCCTAAATTTACCTTTAATATACCAATGTTCTCTCATAACCCCTTCAAATTGCATCCCTAACTTTTGTAAAACTCTTAAAGATTGAACGTAACTATTCACCCCAGTGCTAGTGTATAAAAAAGCCCAGCACAAATAGGGCATTTCGGTCATAGAAAATGCCCTAGGTAGCGGAAAGAACTCGATCGATCGTTTCGCCTGCCAACAGAAGACATAA
>NZ_SDLD01000130.1:0-1102 GCF_013096875.1 Geobacillus sp. DSP4a
TATAAATGCACCTTGAAAAGTTAACCTTTGCATCACGCTGCACACCCCAAGCGTCGAAGCACCTCTTCCGGTTGTTGATCTATATATTCCATAAACCGGGCAATGGCTTGGTCAATATCCATTTGATCTTTGTGAAACACATTGGCAATGACCGCATCCTTGAGCCATTTCCACAAGCGTTCGATGGGATTCAGCTGTGGGGAATAAGGAGGTAAAAAGATCAAGTGAAACGATTCCCCTTCTTGGCGCAAGAAATCTCTCACCATTTTGACATGGTGGATGCGGGCATTGTCGAGCACGAGCACGATCAGCTGGTCTGGATAACGGCTCTTCAAGATCTTTAAAAAATCCAAAAACGTCGTCGCATTCGCAGCGACTGCTCGATGAAGAACGGTGTCCCCATTGAGCACATTCACCGCCCCAAATACAGAAACGTGGGCATGATGGCCGTACGTGGGCACTTGTTTTTGCCGGCCTGCCTCCGACCAAGTGGCCCGCAGGATTTGATAAGACCGGACATGAGTTTCATCGGCATATAAAAGAATCGTATCGGGAGTGATCAGTTTTTTTAATGAGATCCATTTGTTTTTCAAACGCCTGCTGTTGTTCGGCATCGCCTTTGGCCAGGGTATAGGTGGGACGAGTCCAAGACAATCTCATTCGATGTAAAAGTTTGCGAATTCCTTCCCGGGACATGTCCACCTCGTAGTGTTCGCGGATATAAGACTGAAGAATCCGCGTATTCCAAGAAGAAGCGATGTCCCAACCGAGTTCGGCCGGGGTGTGGGTCAAGATCGTCTGTTTCAGTTCCTGTTGCTGTTCCAGTGTCAAAAACGGCTCCCGGCCCGGCGGATATTTCCGATCGAGCAGGAGATCGAGCCCTCCTTCGTTGAATAAGGAGACATAAAATGCGACGCTTTGGCGGCACAGGTTGAGCATGGAAGCGACGTCTTTCCCCAGATACCCTTCCATGACGAGGCGAACGGCCATGACGCGTTGACGCAGGGAAATGTTTTTGATTTTTTTCTCTTCCTTTCGAAGGGTTCGTGGCGTCCATCCATGGTCATTGGTGATTTTCAATCGTTTCATTCCGTTTCCGCTC
>NZ_SDLD01000131.1:0-1094 GCF_013096875.1 Geobacillus sp. DSP4a
GTTTTTTGGTTTGATCATACAGCCATCGCAGCAACACATACGCGATGAACGCCGCAAACAGTTGGTTGTATACCGCATTTTCCGTCGTGCCAAACAAGGTCGGGACATTCAGATATTGCTTCACCCAACGGAAAAAGACCTCAACAGTCCAACGTTGTTGGTACATGTCGGCAATGGTTTCCGCAGACGCATGGAAGAGGTTCGTCACGACCCGAATGTCGCGGCCATTTGCATCTCGAAAGATCACTACCCGGTGACGCTTGGTCGATCGGCATTGTTTCGTCCCCAACTGGCACGTGAAGTCGGCTTGAACCGATGAGGATGTGCTGGAAAGGCGTTTCAAGCTTTTTTTTGATGAAGTTCGATGTTGTCCTTCATCCGAATGACAAAGAGCTGATGCTGCTCTACAAATCGATCGAGGCGTTCGATTTTGAAATACGCCCGGTCTTCCACCAGCACTTGTTGAGCGTTCGTCAACTGTTCTCCCACTGGGCCATCGTGACGCAGTCCGGTCGTTTCCACCACGTCTGCCGGCAACGAGGATTCCGGCGAATACGCGACGTGCAGCTTCACTCCGGCGCGTTCGCCGTGATACGGCGCCCATGGGAGGCGGTTTTTCCCGACCGTGACGGTCGTCGAATCCACCACCCGAAGCGGTTTGGGAAACCGAAGCGAACGGCGGGTTTGGCGGTTGCACTTGGAAATGATCAACGCCAACAAGCGTTTCATGATGTCATAGGGAACTTCTTTCGCTTTCTTGGATACTGTGGAATAATGGAATTGCGGCAATCCATACAGAGGCCCCACATCGGCTCCGTGGCGAAAGCTTTTCCATTGATGCATGGCGGCCAGCAGGAAGAAGTGAATCCACTCGCGCAACGGAAAGGTTCGAGACGAATCACGATCCCCAACCGCTTCGGCAATCCGTTGAATCTCTTCATCCGAAACAAGTTTTTGCATCAAATTCGGGAGTGTGGTATGCTTGTTCATAGAGAGCACCTCCTGGGTTTGTTTGTGTCGCTACTCACATTCTACAGGAAAGGTGCTCTTTTTTCTATACCCTTTGGATTTTATTGGATAATCAACACGCCTGA
>NZ_SDLD01000132.1:0-1084 GCF_013096875.1 Geobacillus sp. DSP4a
GGAGCATTCCCGTTAGGAGCTTTTCCGGGGACTTGATCAAAAAAAGCCCTCTTGGTATGATGCAGGGGTGTCAACCACATCACTCACCATACCAAGGAGGACTTCAGATGAATTGTACACAAAACTATAAAATTGATCAAGTTACGGAACAAACGCTTGTCGTGGGCATCGATATCGCGAAACGAACCCACTACGCCTGCTTCGTGGATGACCGGGGGCGCGTGCTTCGCAAGTCGTTCCCGATCTTCCAGTCGAAAGAGGGGTTTCAGCAGCTGTATAAAGCGATTCAGGAGGCGATGCAAGCGTTTGGGAAGTCAGAGGTGATCGTCGCGGTGGAGCCGACCGGGCACTACTGGTTGAACCTGGCCTACTTCCTCGAGGAGCACGGGATCCCGTTGGTCATGGTCAACCCGGCGCATGTGTGCCGGTCGAAAGAACTCGATGACAACCTGCCGACGAAACACGACGCCAAAGACGCCCTGGTCATTGCCAGACTGGCAAAAGACGGACGATTCCTCGTTCCCCGGCTGCTGCACGAGATTGAAGCCGATTTGCGCGTGGGGAGCACGCTCAAAGAGAAGCTCCGCAAGGAACAGACGGCGGTGAAAAACGCGCTCGTCCGCTGGACGGATCGGTATTTTCCAGAGTTTTGGACCGTGTTTCGTGACTTGGGGAAAACGGCGCTTTCGGTGTTGGAGTGGACGCCGCTTCCGGCTGATATGGCCGGCCGGACGGTGGAGGAGCTTCTTGAGGTGTACCGGCAAAGCGAAGGGATGAAATGCCCGCAGAAGGCCAAAATTCAGGCGTTGATCAACACCGCGAAGGACTCGATTGGGGTGACGGAAGGGACAGCGATGGCCCGGTTTGAGATCGCCGCGCTCGTCCGCCGATACCGCCAATTGGAGGCGGAGATCGCTGCACTGGACGCCGAGTTGAAGGCATTGGTTCAAACGACGATGGAGTACCAATGGTTGAAAACGGTCGACGGGTTGGGAGACGCCACGATCATCGATCTGCTGGCGGAGATCGGCAGCTTCGCCCATTATCGGGACCCGCGCCAATTGGTGAAGTTGGCGGGCCTGAC
>NZ_SDLD01000133.1:0-1069 GCF_013096875.1 Geobacillus sp. DSP4a
ATAGACCTTTTTGACTTGAACGTTCATGAGAGAAAAACTCCTTCACTTTCCTTGTGTGTCAAGGATTCATTCGACATCGGAACGAAAAAATCCTCCCGATTTTCGTTGGGAGGGTGCGAAATGTGAGATCATAGCCGAGATGGGAACCGACATGAGCGTCTTTGAAACGCCGGAACGGGCGGCTTCATGGACTGGATTGTCCCCCGGCAACCATGAAAGCGCCGGAAAGCGAAAGAGCACGCGCACGACAAAAGGCAATCCCCATCTCCGATCGGCGTTATGCGAGGCGGCATGGTCAGCAGCTCGATCCAAGACGCATCCCTTGTCCCGAAAGTTTTGGTCGTTGGCGGCCCGGTGCGGGAAGAAAAAAGCCCTCATCGCCATTGCTCGGCGGATGTTGGTGATCATCTTTTGCATGATCTCCCGCAAAGAGCCGTTCCGCCAACCACAACTTATTTAGTCTAGCCAAAAGGCAGACAGGTTATACGAGATGCCTAAAATCGGGCACCTCTGCTTTCCTATTGCCTTTTTTGGCCATTTTCAGTATACCCTCACGGATCAGGAGCGTATACCGCACTCACCAAGTGGTGGGGATTTTCACGGAAAAGCGGAAATATCGGAAATAACGAAATCTATTTGATTTTTCTGTAAAAAAACTCGTTCTTGTTCAATGAGAAAATCCCACTTTTTCAGATACTTTTTATATTCAACATTTAATTGTTCGATATCCGGCTCAATCGAGTCTTTTTGCAACACATAACCAATATCCGTTTCCATCTTGCGGAATGTTACTTGATTCTCATCCTTCAAAGACTCTCTCAAAAACTGAAGGGCAAAAGAGTGACAAATAATCACTCTTACGTCTTCCTCCATCTTCAACAACTGGCGAATAAGCGCAACACTTCTTGTCGCATGCCCAAAACCGTAATCAGAAATGTAATACCTCACATTTCGCACCCTAACAAGGTCAAAACAAAGGATTTTTTATTTAGTTTTTCAGAATAACTTTTTGACCAACACAACGAGCGATGGCAATCCTTTTTTTACCATCGCTGGTCGTTCCGTATGA
>NZ_SDLD01000134.1:0-1052 GCF_013096875.1 Geobacillus sp. DSP4a
CAAAAAGAAGCAATGGATGCATGGCTATGCTCAGCGAATCGGAATTTTTTGGATCGAACTTCCTGTCGAGCGCAGACGTTGTAGCACGTGTGGCGTGACGTTCAGCACGTCGTATCCAGCCATCTCTCCTCGAAGTGTGGCGACGGATGCTTTTCAGCGATGGGTCGCGCAATCTTGCATCGGAACATCCATTCAGGCGGTGGCTCGTATGCTCAAGCTTCCTTACACGACCGTTGAACGATGGTTTTATACCCATGCCCCTTCCTTCCTATCGAATGACGTCCAACCAAAGGCGGTTTGTGTCGATGAGTTTGCTTTTCGAAAAGGGCACGACTATGGAGTGGCGATCATGGATGCCGAAACGGGAGAAGTGTATGCCATGGAAGCAGGAAAGAACGAGGAAGCCATTGGGCGTGCATTGGCTCATGTGTCTCGTTCCGTTCAGTATGTCGTGAGTGACTTGGCTCCAGCGATGAAAAAAGCGATTCAACGGGTTTGCCCAGAGGCGACACATGTCGTCGACTATTTCCATGTCATTCAGCTGTTTACCGATGCGTTAGAACGTTGTCGCAAATATTTGGGCAAAGGAGGCAAGAAACACGGAAATGTTCGTTACGTTTGCCGTTTATTGAGCCAATGCCCAGAGAAATTGACGGAGGAAGAACGTCAAATCATACGAGAATGGTGTAATGAAAGCGATTACTTAAAGTCTGTTTACCAATCGCTCCAACATGTTCGCTATGTGTTCAAAAGCAAAGATGAGCAACAGGCGAAACGACGCTTGAAGGCTTGGATTCATCGGTATTTGTTTTGTCCTTGTTCCGTTGTTCGTGCCATCGCAAAATCACTCGTCAAACGAACAGACGAAATGATATCGTGCATTTTATCCCATTATTCGAATGGAAAGATGGAGGGAACGAATAACAAGATCAAGCTGATGAAACGTCGGGGATACGGATACCGAAATATCCAGCGTTTTGCACTGCGGGTTCGGCTGGAAACAGCTAACATACTTTCATGACAGGTGCAAGTACATCTTTTGGTGATGAACC
>NZ_SDLD01000135.1:0-1044 GCF_013096875.1 Geobacillus sp. DSP4a
TGATGAAAGATTTCCCGATTCGGTTTGTATTGACAGATGAAGCGATTACCCCAAGTGCTGGGCTTGCTCTCGTTGGCTACTTACTCCATCGAACGAAACTGGATAAACGGGTAAACGCACTTCGGCTTCCAACGGTTCGTCGAGAAGTGCACATTTCCCATAGCGACGTCATTCGCTCGATGATCGGCTTGCTTGCCACAGGAAAAACGGATTTCGATCATATCGAAGCGTATCGTCAGGACGATATCTTTTCGGCATCGATGGGGATTCAGCACGTGCCTTCCTCTCCAACCTTGCGACAACGACTCGATCAGCTCGCTTGTCTTCCGATGACCGAAGCAATCATTTGGGAGGAATCGATGCGTCTGTTGGTTCGACAACACGCTACCTTGTCCCCTTGTTGGACCAAAGGGAAGACGACATGGCTCCCACTTGATGTAGACGGCTCCCCATTTGACAACTCCGATACGAAAAAAGAAGGAGTGAGTCGAACGTATAAAGGATTTGACGGTTTTACGCCGTTGTTTGCGTACGCAGGGAAGGAAGGGTATATCGTTCATGCCGAGCTGCGTCCAGGGAAACAACATGTACAAGACAACATGCCTTCGTTTTTAACTACCGCCATCCGTCGAGCTCGTCCGCTGACCTCGTCTCGTCTGCTTGTCCGCATGGATGCAGGAAACGATGCGGAAGCGAATGTGCACGTATGTCTAAAGGAAGACGTGGACTTTGTCATCAAGCGAAACTTACGCCGAGAATCGAAAGCGCTTTGGTTCCAGATCGCTTCGCAAAAGGGCAAACGTGTCGATGATGGACAAACCGAAGGAGTACAAACTTATGAGTTATGCCTTCCACAGAAGGTAGCGATCGATGGAAACACGTATACGTACGTTCAAGTCACCCAAGTGACGGAACGGACGATGGAACGCAATGGACAGCTGATGCTCGTTCCTGATTATGAAGTGGAAAGCTATTGGGTGCGGCTCAAAGGATACGAGCATGTTCGAATGAGCGATGTGCTCGCGTTGTATCATGACCATGCGA
>NZ_SDLD01000136.1:0-1044 GCF_013096875.1 Geobacillus sp. DSP4a
TGATGAAAGATTTCCCGATTCGGTTTGTATTGACAGATGAAGCGATTACCCCAAGTGCTGGGCTTGCTCTCGTTGGCTACTTACTCCATCGAACGAAACTGGATAAACGGGTAAACGCACTTCGGCTTCCAACGGTTCGTCGAGAAGTGCACATTTCCCATAGCGATGTCATTCGCTCGATGATTGGCTTGCTTGCCACAGGAAAAACGGATTTCGATCATATCGAAGCGTATCGTCAGGACGATATCTTTTCGGCATCGATGGGGATTCAGCACGTGCCTTCCTCTCCAACCTTGCGACAACGACTCGATCAGCTCGCTTGTCTTCCGATGACCGAAACGATTCTTTGGGAGGAGTCCATACGTCTGTTGATTCAACGACATGCCACTTTGTCCCCTTGTTGGACCAAAGGAAAGACGACATGGCTTCCCCTTGATATAGATGGTTCCCCATTTGACAACTCCGATACGAAAAAAGAAGGAGTCAGTCGAACGTATAAAGGATTTGACGGTTTTACACCGTTGTTTGCGTATGCAGGGAAGGAAGGGTATCTCGTTCATGCCGAGTTGCGTCCAGGGAAACAACATGTGCAAGACAACATGCCCTCGTTTTTAGTCACCGCTATCCGTCGAGCTCGTCAACTGACTTCATCTCGTCTGCTTGTTCGCATGGATGCAGGAAACGATGCAGAAGCGAATGTGCACGTATGCCTAAAGGAAGACGTGGACTTTGTCATCAAGCGAAACTTACGCCGAGAATCGAAAGCGCTTTGGTTCCAGATCGCTTCGCAAAAGGGCAGACGCGTCGATGATGGACAAAGCGAAGGAGTACAAACCTATGAGCTATGCCTTCCACAGAAGGCAGCGATCGATGGAAACACGTATACGTACGTTCAAGTCACCCAAGTGACGGAACGAACGATGGAACGCAATGGACAGCTGATGCTCGTTCCTGATTATGAAGTGGAAAGCTATTGGGTGCGGCTCAAAGGATACGAGCATGTTCGAATGAGCGATGTGCTCGCGTTGTATCATGACCATGCGA
>NZ_SDLD01000137.1:0-1034 GCF_013096875.1 Geobacillus sp. DSP4a
GTCGATGCCTTGACCACCAAGGGATTCTCGGGAACATTGACTGATATTCATTACTGGAGCTTTCATCCGAATCATCGAACGACGCTCAGTCACTTTTTCACGAAAAGCCCTTGGAACGAGGAAAGGCTGCTTGGGAAGCTTCAAGAGTGGATCCTTTCCCAGGTCGAACGACTGGCCAAACGGAAGAATCAACCCCTTTTTGTTTCGATTGATGATACGATTTGCCAAAAAACAAAGCCTTCGTCACGGGCTGTGCACGCCATTCAAGGGTGCGACTGGCACTACTCGCATAAAGATCATCAATCGGTCTGGGGGCATTCGCTCGTTTGGCTGATGGTGCACACCTTCACGCAGGCGTTCCCATTTGCGTTCCGCCTGTATGACAAGAAAGCGGGAAAAAGCAAGATCGACCTGGCGATCGAGATGCTTTCCTCGCTCAAGGTGAAGCGGGCTCAGCCGGTGTATGTGCTCATGGATTCGTGGTATCCGTCTAAGAAGCTCATCGAAGCCTGTCTGAAACAGGGATTCCATGTCATCGCGATGCTCAAGACGAACCGGATTCTCTACCCGAAAGGCATCGCCATCCAAGCCAAGCAGTTTGCCCGCTATATCGAGTCCAAAGACACCCGCCTCGTCACGGTGGGGAAGGAGCGTTATCGCGTGTATCGCTATGAGGGGGCCATCCATGGCCTCGATGACGCGGTGGTGCTGCTGGCTTGGAAGGCGGATCAGCCGATGGCGCCGGAACATCTTCATTGCATCTTGAGCACCGACCGGGAACTCGGGGACGAAGACATCTTGCGTTACTATGCTCAGCGTTGGACGATCGAGTGCTTTTTCCGGCAAGCGAAAGATCAACTGAAGCTGGATGGATACCGCGTTCGCCACATTCGGGCGGTGAAACGGTATTGGGCGGTGGTGCTGTTGGCCTGCGTGTACAGCATCGCCGAATCCCGCCAAAACCTCTCCACCGGGCTGGAGCTTCTTCGGTCGCGGAAAGACCACAGCGTCGTCGAGTTCATTTATGACGCTGC
>NZ_SDLD01000138.1:0-1033 GCF_013096875.1 Geobacillus sp. DSP4a
GAGGATTTATCTCGTTTTCAAACATGAAAGTGGTGCAGGGAATCATCAAAAAAAGGGATGTATGGATCATATATCCATAGAACTAACACCAAAATCAAAGTTGATTTCCAACCATCACGGATTCAGGTCTCTCTAACCATGGAAATTATTGTAATGAAAAATGCTCATCTACAGCCTTAATTTTTTTGTAAGTGTTAATGTTATTTTTTGAAATCCTCCCTCTAGAAATGTTGATCTATCAAGGCTTTTCGGCCTCTCAGGGGTGTCCAAAAAATATTTTTCGACAAAATCCCTTACATCCTTTTTCAGTTTTGTGGATATCTTACAGACCTAGGGTGCGCTTCGCGGCCACGGCTGGTTATATTTTCCTGCCGTGGGGGGAAGCATATTCGATGCACCCTTTGGATCTCCGCGTCGCTGATGAGGACGAACCCTCCCATGTCTCCGGGCGTCTTGGCGCCAACATTCCCTCGTTCGGTCTCGTCATCAGGCGGAGGCCGGCCAAGCTCCTTTAGGGACTCAAGGTCGAATGGATGAAATCACGCCAGCTTCTCCGGTGTCATCCTGTTGTCCAACGATTCTTCCGTTCGCAGGGGGAGGCCTTAGGCCGCCCGTTGCACCTGGGACAAGACGTCCTGTTTCATTCGCTCCGCGTCAAACGCTTGTTTCTTCGTACAAATCGCAAACAGCACATTCAACAGCTTCCGGCACAAGGCGACGATGGACTGCTTTCCGGTCAGCGGATTGACGGATCGGGTCGTATAATACTCATGCAACTCGCGAAACGCCTCGTTATGCCGAATCAGCGGAATCATCGCCCGAAACAGCACCGATCGCAGCCGTTTCCGTCCCCGTTTGGAGATGTGCTTTTGCCCTTTGCGCTGGCCGGAGGAATTCTCCTTGAGTGTCAGGCCCGCCAACTTCACCAATTGGCGCGGGTCCCGATAATGGGCGAAGCTGCCGATCTCCGCCAGCAGATCGATGATCGTGGCGTCTCCCAACCCGTCGACCGTTTTCAACCATTGGTACTCCA
>NZ_SDLD01000139.1:0-1025 GCF_013096875.1 Geobacillus sp. DSP4a
TTTGCATGACATTTGCTTTTTTCTACCGCGCTTCGCTTGGTGGCCCCGACGAGCGTCGCGAACAAAAGTTCGCAACCCTCGTCGGGGATCATTTCGGAATGTCACCCACAAATATTTTACTCACACCCCACTTTCACTGGTGCTGGCGCACCTTCACGTTTAGAAGTAGGAGACTTCTTTCGGAGGGAAGTTAAAGAGAATGCAAAATTTTTTTGAAGTACATATAATGTCCAAGTGGAGATGGTAATATATTGTTGGGGATTCATAATCGGATCATTTTAGGAGTATTATAGTAATTTGGGCTGATCGGCGTTTCGACAGTACAATGGGGGATGAGCGTGGATGATCAGCACCCAAAGTCATTGCGGGTTCTATCCATTTATGAGAGGCTTCGCAAAGGGGAGGCGATTTCAAAAAAGAGGGAGGCGGAACGGTTTAGCGTCAACGAAAAAACCATTCAGCGTGATCTCGATGAGTTGCGTGCGTACATTGCCGAGATGTTCCAAGGTTTAATGGAATTGGAGTATGATCGGAAGAAAAATGGTTATGTGCTGAAGAAGGACGAAGAAGGATGGTTGACAAACAAAGAAATTTTGGTTGTCTCTAAAATACTGCTGGAAAGTCGTTCGCTGCCAAAGGAAGAGATGGATCGAATATTGAAAAAACTCATTTTTCAATCCCATCCGCAAAATCAACGGTTTATTCAGGAAGTGATCCAAAATGAACGTTTTCACTATGTTCCTTTGCAGCATAACCAACCGCTTATTGAAATCATTTGGGAGTTAAGCAGCGCTGTACATACGAAACGCATTGTTTTAATCGACTACAAAAAGGAAGGGAGCGATGCCCCATACCCATCAAGTTAAGAATTTTGGTCTTTGTGCATCGTCAAAAACACGGTATCCTTTCTAACGAACACTCCACGTTAGAAAGGATTTTTTTCATGGAAAAACAAATGAAAGCATGGATTCAAACCATTCGTCAACTCTTTTCTCCCGAAGAATGGACCCGTCTCGCACGGAAAA
>NZ_SDLD01000013.1:0-64171 GCF_013096875.1 Geobacillus sp. DSP4a
ATAGACCTTTTTGACTTGAACGTTCATAAGAGAAAAACTCCTTTACGTTCCTTGTGTGTCAAGGATTCATTCGACATCGGAACGAAAAAATCCTCCCGATTTTCGTCGAGAGGGTGCGAAATGTGAGATTTAATGTTCATAATTATATTAAATGCTTAAAAAGCCTTTTGATACGGTTTCTTGGAAGAGGTTATGGAATGACAGTAGGTTGACCAACTTAATCGCAAAAAGAAAAGCCCCGCAGAGATTTCTCTCCGCGGAGCTTTTCGACATTTTTCAAGCGATGACACTGTGTACCTACCCTAATTATCTTGTAACAGTTAACTCGATTACCACAGGTTCAGCTAATAAGTTCTTAGCTGGGGTTACTGTAGTATCGTTTGAACGAGTAACTTCTGTTAATAAAATTTTAGCTGTTCCTTGTTCCTTGTCAGTTACTAAATTGAATGTAGCTGTTTCATCATTACCAGTAAACTCTACTCCGTCTTTAGAGATTACAGTAAATTTGAATTTTAAGTTTTGTGTTCCTGGAATTACTGAATTATTAATTGCTACTGCACCATTATCATAATTAGACTGATTTAATTGAAGAATTGCTGGACCATATGGCAACTTCACATTGTTTTGGCTTACTAATTCAATAATTGGATTGAATTTATAGCCTGTTGAGCCATTTTTGATGGCAATAGATTTTTTAGTACCACTGTAATCATCAAAAATGTATTGATCTTCATTAGCAACACCAAATAACACATCTTTAATCATTTTTTTTCCTGTTAGTTTCTCTAATTCACTTAAATCTACTACAGGTTTCGTATTCTTCACAGATACTTTGTATGCTACCTCACTAGAGTTTTTAACAGCTACATCAACTGTTCCAAACGCAAGTTTGTTCGCACCTACTTTTGTAGAAACTGTAATTTTACCATTTTCTCCAAATAATGTGTCAGCACCTGAAGCAAAACTATATGTTACTGCTGCAACATCCCCTACTGTAAATTTAGTAGGTGTTACCCACTTTCCAATCACGCTATTATCTGTATCAAATGTAAATTCAATTTCATCGTTTGTAGAGATAACAACATCATCAGCAGTAGAAGTAAGATCTGTTCCACGGTTTATAGATTTTACACCTTTTTTAACTGGACGAATTTTATCACCTTGAGCGTCTACTTCCCAAAGCTCTATTTTTGCTGTTGGATGAAGTGTAGCATCTAGATCGTTTTCTTTAAATACTTTCAAAGCTGTTACTTCACCGATATCTTTAATTGTTACAGGTAATTTTTGAGAAGAAACTAATGTTTCTGTTCCTGAAGTTGTATCATAGAACTTCACGTATACATCAACATTTTCATCAGCTGTTACATTACGATCTGATTTTGTTTTAACTTTCAAACCTTCAAGAACGCTGTTATTAATTTTAATTGATCTAGTAGACGTATCACTCAAGTCTAATTTATTGCTATCAGTAGTCACTACGATTTTTCCATATTTAGTCTCATTACCATTATTATAAGTAACATTAATCTCTACTTTATCAGATGTTACAGTAGTACCAGTGACACTGATAGAAACATTATTATCATTGTTAGTGTTCCCATCTTTAAACAATGCTTTATATTGGTCCTTTAAGACTACATCAAATTCAGCAGATTTTAAAGAATTGTCTACTAAATCTGTTTCACCTGCTTGATCTTCAGCTAACACTAGAGCTGTTTTGTTTAACGCAATTTCTTTTACTTCAGGATAATTACGTAGTTCAATATTTGCATCATAGCTAAATGAACCACGAGTTACTTTTACAGTCGCTTTTCCTTCTTTCTTTGCAGCAAACAATACTTGACCAGTAGAAGGATTTACTTGTAATAAGCTACCACCTGAAGTTACTTCGTATTTCACTACTTCAGAGTTTTTCGATTTAATTTCTTCTGTTAATGGGTCTTTATTGTTGTCATAACCGAATACACCTAGTCTATAATTTGTAGCCGTATCATTTGCATAAATGACTGTACGATTTGCACCAGCAGCACGTAAAGCTTCAAATTCTACTGTATTGTTAGGCATATCATCAGATGTACCATTATTCTTAGCTAAATGGAAGCCAGCCGCATTTGCTACATACTGCTCTGTTACTTTAATAGTTTTAACACCAGTTTCCAATACCGTACCATCTTTTAATTTGTACTTAATATTTACATTTGCAGAACCTGCAGCAAGGATATCTCCAGTTGTAGCAATTACAGTTGTATTGTTAGTTTCTAAGATTTTTTGATCAATTAAGCTTTCAGATACAGCTTTTCCATCAATAGTAGCTGTTACATAATCGAAAATATTATCTTTTTTCGGTGAATTCGGATAGATAGTGAAATCTGTTTTAGCTAACTTTAATTCTTTTGATTGTTCAATAGAATATAGGAATGAAGCTGTTAAATCATTAATTGTGTTACCATTTGCATCTTTTAAACCAGTTACTTTAACAGTGTATGTTGTACCACTCGAGAAATCCGTGCTAACTGTTAATGTAACTACTTTACCTTCTACTTTTACGTCCGTTACAGAAAGGTTAGTAACTTCAAAATTTTGTGGTTTTAAATCTAATTTACTTACATCTTTATTGAATGTTATTGCAATTTGTTTTGAGTTAATCGCACTTACACTCTCAACCTTCGGCGTCAATGCTGCTTCATACGCCGCATTGGCGTCTTGTGCTGCTTTTTGCAGTTCAGCTTTGAACGCATCGGTTACTTTCGATACGTATTGGTTGACTTGGTCAAGCGCGGCTTTCGCTTTGTCCAGGTTGCCGGCTTTGACGGCGTCTTGCGCTTCACGCGCTTTCATGGCAACAGTGATGTCGTAGATCAAGCTGTCGCGCAGTTTTTGCGCTTCGGCTTTGAATTGCGAGCGAAGCAGTTCGCGCGTCGATTTGCCGTAGACGCGGTCGAGAATGACCGTGCGCGTTCTGAGCTCGTACGAAATTTTGTGGTAGAGCTCTTCTGCCTTTTTCAAGTCTTTTGCTTCGACAGCTTTCGCCAGATCTTGACGCAGACCGTCAAGCTTGACTGCGTAGTTGTAAGCGTCGATGTACGTAGCCACGCGCGCTTCGCCCGATTTCGGGTTGGCTTTGAATACATACGTTTCGTATGTAGCTTGCAAATCAGCCAAATACGCGTCTTTTTTCGCGCCGCCGGCTTTGTTCACGACAGCAACCGCGTTTGCATACGCTTGTTTCGCTTTGTTGTAGGCGGCATATACGTCGCGGATGTTCGGGAGTTTGCCCGTTTCCGTTACCGTGTGGCTGTACGCATAATACGCTGCTTTAAATTGCGCTTTCGCTTGGCTGACGACCGTCGCCACGTCCGTTGCTGCTTGGGAAGTGTGCGGGTTGGCGGCGACGAAAGCGCTCGCTGCTACAGCGCTGGCTGTGGCGAGTTTGACTGCTTTCTTTTTGTCCATAAAGCCTAAAATCCCCCTTCGTTTTTATGAAACTTTAAGACAATGATCCTAAACGGCTGCCGTTTAGTAGATTCATTGCCTAAAAGGTGCTAACATGAATCAAGATCATCCTGTGTGTCCAGATGATAGACTTATTAGCAAGGCTATCATCCAGTGCTAGCACTTTCACATCATTCCTTAATGCTCCACGTCTCCTATAATAATACATTTTTCTTCTAAATTCTAGCCCTAAATACAACTTTTTTAGAGAATATGCCATTGAAATTATTTCCATCGATGACGACATTGATATGAATATGCCTGTAACAGAAATTTAGAACAATATTTTGGCAGTTTGATGGTTTTGGTTGGCAAACATTTTGCGCAAAAACATCAATCGTTTTTCTTCACCGTGACGTCCATCGGTTGGCCAAGCGTCATTTTGACGACGTCATAGCGGTCATTCAAGTACAAATCGAGAAAGCGGAACTGTCCTGCGAATTGTTCCGGGCTGTTCGTGATGGAAAATTGCAGCTGCATGGCGTAATCGCCGCTGTTGGCGAGCTGTTCGGCGATTTTTTCGATCTCTTCCTTCGGCACGTTGTACGCTTTTAAGTAAGAGATCGAGTCGGCGATCGCTTCGGCATTGTCGTTGAAATAAATGGAGAGTGTCACCGCGGCGCCGTCGATGCGGCCTTCAAGCGGCAATGACATATTTTGGCCGTATAAATACCAGCCGAACAGACGATTTCCTTTTTGCCGCTCAATGACGAACGGGACGGATTCATTTCCTGCCTGAAGAATGTATTGCCCTTTCAATGAGCGGGCGACAAGGGCGAGAAGTTCGTCTTTGGTGAACGGCACGTATTGGATGGCATCCCCTTGTTTGGCATACAGTCCGCCGCCGAGGCTGTAATAGACGGCGCCGCCTGCCCGTTTTTGGCTGTAGGCGCGATACTCGCGCCCTTGTTTCGCCGTCATGGCGGACTGCCATGCCGCTCCGTTCAGGCGGTATAGAGGCGTGTCGCGCAAAATGACGACTTTGCCGATCATGCCTTGTTTCCATTGGACTTGCCCCCATTGGACGGCGGCGTTAACCGTTTGCCCATTTCCTCCGAGGGCGATGGCGGCGGCGAGGCAGATGGCGGCTGCCATGTGGAATGGTCGTGTCATGTTCTGGTTCCTCCTTTTGCGTTTCGCTGTCAGTGTTGTATGCTAAAACAGCCGCTTCGCCCCCAAGTACCGCTGTTTCCAATACGGTTGGTCGAGGCGGCTCGTCGTCACGCCGGTCGAAGCGCCGCTATGGATGAACTGGCCGTTGCCGATATAGATGCCGGCATGCGACGGGCTATTCGTGGTCGTGGCGAAAAAGACGATGTCGCCGACTTCCGGGGCGGAAACCGATGCGCCTGCATTCCACATCAAGGCGACGGTGCGCGGGATGGGGACGCCTTGTTGCTGGAACAGGTAGAAAATGAAGCCGCTGCAGTCAAATCCCTCTTCCGGCGTCTCGCCGCCCCAAACGTACGGGACGCCGAGCAGTTCGGCCGCATCGGCGACGAGTTCGATGACGTCCAGCTTCGCCGCAGGGGCTTGTCCGATCAGGCGCTCGTATGTTTCGCCGTCCACAACGCCGGTTGCGGGGAGTTGGGCCGCTTGTTGGAAACGGCGGACGGCATCGGCGGTGGCGGTTCCGTAGTAGCCGGTGATGTCCGTCCAGAAGTAGCCGAGCTCTTTGAGCTTCGTCTGAATGCGCTTGACGTCGTCGCCGAGCGCGCCGATTGAGAGGCGAACCGCCAGGCGCTCGCGCTCGATCGGTGCAGGGGAGGTCGTTTTCGCTTTTACTGCGCTCGCGAGGCGGGCAGCGGTTTGGTTGTCGACCGCGCCGGTCACTGGCAGGCCGTTGTCGCGTTGAAAGCGGCGGATGGCGTCGGCGGTCAGCACCCCATAGTAGCCGGTGATGTCCGAATACGTAAAGTAGCCGAGTTGTTTGAGCTGTTGCTGCAGCTTGCGGACTTCGTCGCCGCGCGCCCCAACGGTCAGCGCCGCAGACGGTGAGGGCGAGGAACCTTCTTCTTTTTGCTTCAGCCGCTCAAGCGTCGCCCGGTCCGCCCGGCCGGTGGCGGGAAGCCCGTTCGCCCGTTGAAACTGCTTCACGGCATCGGCCGTCACCGCGCCATAGTAGCCGGTGATTTGCGGATAGCGAAAATAGCCGAGCTGTTTCAGCCGGCGTTGCAAATCACTGACGGCCGCGCCGCGGGAACCGATGGCGAGCGTGTCGTTTGACGCAGGCGCGCTTTTGAGCTTCGCGTAGGTGGCGTCATCGACGATGCCGGTGGCCGGCAAGTTCACCGCCTGCTGGAACGCCTTCACCGCTTCTTCGGTAATCGGCCCGAAGTAGCCGGTCGCCTGCGGATAGGTGAAAAAGCCTTTTTCTTTTAATAGCTGTTGCAGCTCTTTGATTTTGAAAGAGCTCATGCCCTCTTTCCATTCAGCCGCCTTCCCTTCATCCGGCGCGAACAACAGCGCAGACGCGAAGGCAGCGGCTAGCACAACGTGGCCTCGCTTCACTTCCGCTTCCTCTCCCTTCCATCCTTCTCTTTCTTCTATCCCTCAATGCGCCCTGTTCCAACAAAAACTGACAGCACAAGCGCATTCGACGGCAAAAACAGACGATTTTCTCTCCTAATTTTAAGTATAACGAACAGATGGCGGGAAAGGAAATACTTTTTTCCATTGGGAAGCAAAGGGAACGGAAACAACACTCACCGCTGTGTGCGGTTGTTCCGGGCCGGGCATGTAAACAAATACGAGATGCGGCTTTGGTCGCAAATATACATGGACTGCAAAATTTCATAAATCAGCTGTTTTTCCATGGCCAGCCATTCATTTGTGCGGATCAACATATATTTTTGCTGGAGCTGGTTCCATTCATAGAGGGCAACAGCCAATGTTTTTCGGCGAAGGTCGAGCTTGACGATAAACATGTACAGTTGATTGACGCATTTAAACACAAAATACAGCTGAGCTTCATCGGAACAAGAAATGGTGCGGAACAACGCCTCCCCCTCGAAAGAAAAACGCTCCTTTTCCTCTCCGCTTCGCAGGCAGCGGAGGGAATCGGTGAAATTGGTCGGGGCGATGGTTTTCAACTGGATGGAGAAAGGGTTGTTCATTTCTTTAATGAACACGCGGTACATTTTTTTCCCTTTTCTTGCTTCATTTCGTTCACGAACGATCAAATCGGCGAGATAAATATTCACTGTCATCCCTCTTCTTCCTCATTATAATAGTAAATATTTACCCCTTTTTACTTATTGTACTATGGATAGAAATAGGAAAAAAGATGTCGAATGCTGGAAGGAAATGCATGCCGGTTCTTATTCTGAACGAAAAAGGTTGATGGTCGGAAAACGAACAAAAATCGCCACCGCGCTTTCCTATCTTTAAGATAATGATGTAAAGCGTGGTGACAAACGATGAGAAACCTCGGCGAGGTGCTGAAAACGTTGCGGAAACAGCAGCGTTGGACGCAAGAACAGCTGGCTGAACAGTTGAACGTGTCCCGCTCGCAAATCAGCAAATGGGAAAACGGCAGCCTGCTTCCTGACATTCAATCGCTCGAAAAGCTATGCCATTTGTTTAACGTCAGCGCTGATTTTTTACTCGGCAGCGAACTCGGACAGCGGGAAGTGCTGCGGGAAGTGAAGCGGCTGTATGGGGAAACGGAAATGGGTGAAAAGACGCTCGCTGTCGTCGATTATGTGCTGCGAAACCGCGAGATCAGCGACGCGGTGTACACGTTGGCGAAATTGCCGGAGAAAAAACGAAAACATGTCGAAACGATGCTGATCACGATCATTAAAGAGTGCGCCGAAGCCCTCGGCTGACTCCCGCCCTTCGACAAAAAAAGCGCTAACATCGGCTGCTAGCGCCATCGTTGGGGAGTCTTGCGAGGACACGTTCTTTCTCTTGGGGATTCGTCAAGAAAGGAATGAATGGGGAAACAAATCATCAAAACGGGAGAAAAAGCGCGGATTCAGCGGCCCTTTGCGGAAGTCGCGAATCCGTTTAGACGTGCTCCGGCCATTCCCGTGTTTTGCCGGAGTGGAGAAATTTGACCGAATCCGCGACGACCTCGGTCACATAGACGCGTTGGCCGTCCTTATTATCGTAGCGGCGCGTCTGAATTCTTCCCGTCACCGCCACCATCGATCCTTTCCGGCAGTAATTGGCGGTATGTTCCGCTGTTTTCCGCCATAAGACGCATGGAACGAAATCGGCATCAATCCCTCCTTCCGCGTTGCGGAAATTTCTCGCCACCGCCAAGGTGACGGTCGTCACGGCTGCTCCTTCGGCTGTGTAACGGAGCTCCGGGTCTTTCGTCAACCGCCCGACAAGCACCACTTGATTGACCATACGCCGGCGCATCCCTCCTTTCCATCCACCGCATCCTTATGATAAACGATCGCGTTTTTTGCCGTAAAACTGCGATTTTTGCATTTTTCTGCGCAATCTATAAGTACAATCCCCGGCAAATGCGGACAATGCGCCAGCAATAGCGCAGCAAAATGGCGTTTTTGTCATTTCGCAGCAAAATATGTGGATGGCTTTGGCGGAGACAGGCGCATCATCCTGTTTTTCTTCCCTTCGTTGGCTATGGTATAATCATGAATAGACAATCGTGATGAGGTGGGCGACCATGAAAACGTTCAAGCTTGTCGGGCTCTCGGTGATTGACGAGGGGATGCACCGCCGGGACATTCCGTTTATTGACGGCCTGATCATCAATAAGGAAGACGGGCAAAACCGCTGGCTCGTCGAGGCGTATTTGGATGATGAATACGAACCGGTATTTGCCGGATTGAAGGAGCGGACTGAGTTTCAACTGCAAGTGACGATCACCCACACGAGCAACGATCCGGCGAACATGCTTGTTGCCGTCCGTTCCATCACGAAAATGAACGGCCATATTAGCGTGCTGATGGAAGGGTTGATGATCCCGCGGCGGACTCATTTGGCTGAAATGGTATTGGCCGGCCTTGTTGAGAAAGGGTTGCAAGGCGAGGCGCTGCTCAAAGAATTCCGCCAGCAAATGGATGAGCGGCAAGGCGTGAGAGCGAGGGACGGACGGACATAATAAAAGGCTAGAGAGCGCGACTCTCTAGCCTTTTTGTATATCCATCGAGATCGGACGGCCATCAAACGTGGGCAGCGAAATCGACATGCACGAACGAAACCGGACAGTGTGGGCAGGTCGCCGATACGCGCCATTGACGCGCGACAGCTTTCATTCACTGACGCATCCCTCGCCAAAGCGAATGCTGTCCATGTCCATTGGCATGGACAGCTTACCATTCATTGTGAACGCGTTCCAGCGAAACGGTCTGAACCGGGCGGGCGGTGACGATGTAGCGCTTCGGGGCGCGGCCGATGAGACGGAACGGATAGCACGTCGTCACCGTCAACGTCGGACGTGCCTTGTTGACGAGAACGGTCCGGTCGTCGTCATCGACGATGCGGATGCGGACGATGCGATAATGAACAGCTGTGTCCGCCGCCCGGATGACGAGAGCATCACCGATCCCCAGTTCCCCAAGGCGGCGAAACACCGTGTCGCGATGCCCTGACAGCACGACATGCCCCTTTCCCCCCGGCCAAGCGCTGGCCGGGTAATGGCCGGCGCCGCGGCGCAGCTCTTGCTCGCGGACGCCTTCGTATACTGGGATCGCCACCCCGAGCTTCGGAATGACCAGCTCGCCAAGATGCGCCCCCAGCGGAGCAGCGGCTTGTTCAACCGGACGGCGGGACACGGGGGCGGCTTCGGCCGCCGATGATGGAGACGAATCCGAGGCAGGCAAGCGAGCCGCTTCTTGATTCGCTGCTTTCCAGCCAACGATGTACCAATAGCCGTTCCAACCTGCTGTTGCCGCTCCGATGGCGAAAACGGCTGCGGCCGCCCAGCGGGCAGCTTTGCGTTTCCATCGATACCGAGGCGCAGCTTTCCGCACTGTCTGCTCCCTCTTCACAGCCGCTCACCCTTTAAGGCGCCCCGCCCGCCGGTAAAGGAGAGCGCCTGCGACAGCCAGCAGCAACCCGGCCGCCGCCTGCGGCAAATACGGCGACGCCGTATCCGGCAATTTTTCTCCTTGCATCATCCCCTTCATCTCAAGCGCCAGCAGCCCGGCTTCAATCCCTTTCTCCCCGGCGCGGACGATGTAGCCGGACGTCAACATGTCCCTTGTCATCGCGATATCGGCCATTTCTTCGCCTTGGCGGTTATACAATTTCACGATCGTCTTCGTATCGGCTGCAGCGGCCGCTGACGGCGTTATCTCCCGCCCGTTGACATAGTACTTGGCCTCAAGCTGCAGCAAACGAAGCGCTTTTTCCCAAAGGGCTCGCAGTTCGCGACGTTGCTCATCCGTCCACGGCCCCTCGGTCTGCTCAAACGGGCGCAGCTGCGCACGAAGCGCCGCCAGCCGCCCAGCCAATTGCGGGTCGTCAATCGAGGCGATATGGCGGGTGAAGGCGCGTACTTCTTGTTCCGTCATCCCGAGCACCCCAAGCAAGTCGTTGATTTGCTGCATGGCGGCGTTATGCTGTGAGTAAAAGCGGACGGCCCGGTCTAAGTCTTCAACAAATGTGTAGTCTTGCACCGTTTCGCCAAACTGGCCGAGCAGCGCCTCGAGCTCCTCGACCGTCAGCCCGTGCCGACGCAAAACGGCATGAAGCCGCTCGTCAGTGATGGGCGTGCCAAGCCATTGTTTCATCTCATCCATGGTGCGAAAATCGGCGGCTGTCAAGCCGTATTGATCCAAATAAGCCAACAGGTCGCTCACTGTCCAGCCGACGCTCTCAGCATACTGCTCAAGCTCGCTTCGGCTGATGGCCGCCGCCCCAGCCGGAAACGAAGCGAAAACGGCGACAAGCACAGCCATTCCTAGCCATTGCCGCATTCGTTCTTCCTCCCTTCCGCTTTCTTTGACGTACATTGGTAGTATTTTCCGAACATGCCGCTCTTATGTACGCCAACCAGCGAAAAAAGAAGAAAGCTCGGCCTAGAGCGCTTGAACGTTCTCCCACCTACGCAAACGCTTAGAGATGGGAGATTCTCGGGGACACCTGCCATAAGGCAGACTGCCAGCCAGACCATCCCCGTCTGTCCCTGTGACTTGGCTGTTCCAACGAAGTCCTTCTTTCAAGATATTTTGAGCGGCGTTAGGGGACATCCATGATGGAAGACGCTGATTCATTCCCCCCTTCGGCTGATCGCGTGAAAGCGGGGGCTTCTCGGTACATAAGAACAGGCGCCCGAGTTTCGGACGCCTGTTTCGCGTTAGGAAAGGGGGCTTACGGTTGCCTGTTGGAAGTAGGCGTTGTACAAGGCGCGAACCGCCTCGTTGACGACTTCTTCTTTGACGCCGAACATCATGCTCACTTCGGACGAACCTTGGTTGATCATCTCCAAGTTGATGTTGGCGTCAGCGAGCGCAGTCGTGGCTTTCGCCGCCATCCCGATCGTTTTTTCCATCCCTTCGCCGACGACCATAATGAGCGCCAAGCCGTACTCAATCGTCACCTCATCGACGGCAAGCTCCTCGCGGATGCGGGCGAGGATGCGCTCCTCTTTTCCGTCCGCGAGCTGATCCGCCCGCAAGATGACCGACATGTTGTCGATGCCGGACGGCGTATGTTCGTAGGAGATGCCTTCGTCTTCTAAAATTTGCAGCACACGCCGGCCAAAGCCAATCTCACGGTTCATTAAGTATTTGCTGATGTTGATGCTGCAAAAGCCCGTGTCGCTCGCAATGCCGGCGACTGGTTCGTCGATGTGGTTGCGCTTGGCGACGATCCACGTGCCTGGAGCGGCCGGGTTGTTTGTGTTTTTTACGCAAACGGGAATGCCGGCGCGATAGACCGGCTCAAGCGCCTCGTCATGAAAGACGGAAAATCCGGAATACGACAGCTCACGCATCTCGCGGTACGTGATTTCTTTCAACTTGCGGGCATCAGCGACGATCGACGGATTGACGCAATAAATCGAATCGACGTCGGTAAAGTTTTCGTACACGTCCGCTTTGACGCCCGCGGCGACGATCGAGCCCGTAATATCCGACCCGCCGCGCGGGAACGTGACGATATGGCCGGACCGGGAATACCCGAAAAAGCCCGGGATTACGAGCACACCGCGGCGTTCACGAAGCTGCCGCAGCTTTTCATACGATTCCGGCAGCACTTGGGCGTTGCCCGGCTCATCGGTGACGATGATGCCGGCTTCAAGCGGGCTGACGTAGCTCGCCTCAAGCCCGCAATCTTGCAGATAGAGCGCCATGAGCCTTGCGTTATGGTCTTCGCCGCTCGCTTTAATGGCGTCAAACAACCGAGGCGGCTCGCTTCGATAGGCGCTGATTTTCGACTGCAAGTCATCGACAAGCTCGGCCAAAAAGCCGTCGGCTTCCAGCCCCAGCTCATTGGCGATGTCAGCATACCGCTTCACGATCGCTTCCATTGTTTCCTCATGCGGCTCGCCAGCCACAACTTGTTCGGCCAGCTGGATGAGCATATCGGTCACTTTCACATCGTCCTTGTACCGTTTCCCCGGCGCCGACACGACGACGATGCGGCGCTCGATATCCGAGCTGACGATGTCGGCCACTTTACGGAATTGTGCAGCGCTCGCCACCGAACTTCCACCGAATTTGGCTACTTTCATCGTTCATGACCCTTTCTGTCGAAAGTCTCTATAATTGTTTATCATATCACATTTTTCCGCCCATGGAACTATTCATTTTTTAGAAATTTCCGCCAACGTCCAAAACTGCCGCCATCGCCGGCCATGACTCTTTTCAAAACAGATGGCGCCGTGCTTCGTCAATGGAAAGACGGTGCTGCAACAGCCCCCCCTCCTTGACAAACGGATGATGGTTCAGCGCAGCGCCGTTTTTCCATCGTTCCTCCTTGATTTTTCCGAAAACGGCCGCTCTGCCTCACGTTTGCGCCACATTGCCGCGGCGGACGTTGGCGATCCCTTCTTTGCAGACGCCATACGGCAGCCACGAGCAGTTGCGGCATAACTCGTCCAAATCATCCGGCTTGACCCGTTCCGCCGTCCGCCGGATCAGTTCAGACTTCCAATACACATTGCCCGCCTCAAGCCCTAAATGGCGGATCACGTTTCCGTCGAGCGAGCGGACATGAGCGTCGGAATTCGGCCCCGCCTCGCACGTCGTCTCTCCATGATGCGGACAGGCGAGGCACGCCTCATCAAGCGCCGCTACCACTTCAATCGGAAAATCATCCTTTTCATCACGGATGCGCTCGACGATCGCCCACATCTTCTCGACGAACGATGGACTGTAGCCCATGCCCCGAAACCCATGCACACAAAGCAAATGGTGGCCGCGCAGACGCAACGGCTTCATGCTCCTCTCTCCTTTCCTTCGTCTCGTTCGAGCATATGACAGGCGCGTGAAAATATGCCTGTCGCGCCGTTCTTTCATCTCTAAAATCATCATACGCCAACTGGTCCCTAGCAGCAATCATGAATTTGACCGGCGCCTTTCCAACTTCTTTTTCATTCAAGGATGGGGAGCAACATGGTACAATGAAAGCGGCAACTTCGCAACGAAAGGAATGGCGAATGATGACGAAAGACGAAGCGGCACGTTGGCTTTCCGTTTTGCTTCACGAACTGACCAAACCATGGCGAAAAGAAAAAATCCATTCCGATGTGCTCGAAATCATTATGAAACTGCGCATCCAGGCAGCGGATGACGAACGCTATATGAATAATTTGCTCAGCAACATCGCCTTCGCCGGCGAATCGGCGCATGCGTTAAAGCAAATTTGGAGCTACATGCTGCGTGAGCAAACGTTTCTATCGCCACAGACGATCGAGGCGATGCTCACGGACGCCCAGCAAGCGATCCGGCGCCGGCTGCCGGAGCTGACCGCCCGCTACGGCCGGCCATTTGAGCAAATCGACAACTTGATAGAGCGGAAACATCAGCTCGAGCGCTCCTATAGCGCGCTCCTTCTCTTTAACCGGATCGCTACCGATTTTTTGCTTGCGTTTGTCCGCGAAGAAAATGAATCAGCCGCCCGCGCATTTTTCGCCGCCGATCCAAACGAACTGCTCGAAGTGTTCCATCATCTTTGCAGCGTCTATGCGAGCCGCTGGATTGAGGGGCTGGAAGTCGACTGATGCCCCTCCCTGCTCCGGCGGCAGGGCGGCTCGTTTTCAGGTGAAGGTCGTTGAGGCTTTTCCATTTGACAATATTGTCTAGCCATGCTAACCTAATCATTGGGAGGAATTTTTTAAATATTCCTTCCATTGTAAGCGGATACAGAATCCATTGAAGGAGGAATCGGGGATGATCTACGCACAACCAGGCCAGCCAGGCGCGCTTGTTACATTTAAAAAGCGCTACGAAAACTTCATTGGCGGCAAATGGGTGCCGCCGGTCGACGGCGAATATTTTGAAAACATTACGCCGATCACCGGACAGCCGTATTGCGAAGTGCCGCGCTCAAAAGCGGCGGACATCGAACTGGCGCTTGACGCCGCCCATGCGGCCAAAGACGCATGGGGACGCACGTCTCCGGCAGAGCGCGCCCGTTTGCTGAACAAAATCGCCGATCGGATGGAAGAAAACTTGGAAATGCTCGCCGTTGCGGAAACATGGGAAAACGGCAAGCCGATCCGTGAGACGCTCGCGGCTGACATTCCGCTTGCCATCGACCATTTCCGCTATTTTGCCAGCTGCATCCGCGCGCAAGAAGGCACGATTTCGGAAATCGATCACGACACGGTCGCCTATCATTTCAAAGAACCGCTCGGCGTCGTCGGGCAAATCATCCCGTGGAACTTCCCGATTCTCATGGCGGCATGGAAACTCGCCCCGGCATTGGCCGCAGGCAACTGCGTCGTCTTGAAACCGGCGGAGCAAACACCGACATCGATCCTCGTTCTCATCGAACTCATCGAAGATTTGCTTCCACCTGGCGTCGTCAACATCGTCAACGGCTTTGGCTTAGAAGCCGGCAAGCCGCTCGCCTCGAACCCGCGCGTGGCGAAAGTGGCGTTCACCGGCGAAACGACGACCGGACGGCTCATCATGCAATACGCCTCGCAAAACATCGTGCCGGTTACGCTCGAGCTGGGCGGCAAGTCCCCGAACATTTTCTTCGCTGATGTGATGGACAAAGACGATGACTTTCTTGATAAAGCGCTTGAAGGCTTTACGATGTTCGCCTTAAACCAAGGCGAAGTGTGCACATGCCCGTCGCGCGCCCTCATCCATGAGTCGATTTACGACGCCTTTATGGAACGGGCGCTTGAGCGCGTCAAGCAAATCAAGCAAGGCAATCCGCTCGATACGGAAACGATGATCGGCGCCCAAGCCTCCTCCGAACAGCTCGAGAAAATTTTGTCATACATCGACATCGGCAAACAAGAAGGCGCCGAACTTTTGATCGGCGGCGAGCGGAACATGCTCGAAGGAGAACTGTCCGGCGGCTATTACGTCAAGCCGACCGTTTTCAAAGGGCATAACAAAATGCGCATTTTCCAAGAAGAAATTTTCGGCCCAGTGCTCGCGGTCACGACGTTTAAAGATCATGACGAAGCGCTTTCGATCGCCAATGAGACGCTGTACGGCCTTGGCGCCGGCGTCTGGACGCGCGACATCAACACCGCGTACCGCTTCGGCCGCGGCATCCAGGCTGGCCGCGTCTGGACGAACTGCTACCACGTCTATCCGGCCCATGCGGCGTTCGGCGGCTACAAAATGTCCGGCATCGGCCGCGAAACGCACAAAATGATGCTCGACCATTACCAACAAACGAAAAACTTGCTCGTCAGCTATTCGCCGAAAAAACTCGGCTTGTTCTAATATTCATCCACCCACTCTTTCATCGCCTCCTCGTTTAGAGGCGAAGCGCCCATCATTTTGACAAGGTGTCCTGATCTTTTCGGGACACCCTCTTTTGCCTTTGGCGACACCGCTGTTGTCCCGCTTCGGCGGACCGCCGGGCGAGCGTCAATGTCGAAAACGGAAATCGAATGCATAAGGAGGGGACGTAATGGGCGATGAACCGAAAGTGATCGCCACCGAAGCGGCGTTGGCATTAATCGAAAAACTGAAAGCAAAGTACGGCCCGCTCATGTTCCACCAATCGGGCGGGTGCTGCGACGGCAGCTCGCCGATGTGCTATCCGCTCGGCGAACTGATTGTCGGCGATTCTGACGTCCTGCTTGGCGAAATCGGCGGCTGCCCGTTTTACATTGCCAAGGCGCAATACGAATATTGGAAGCACACGCAACTGATCATCGACGTCGTTCCCGGGCGCGGCGGCATGTTTTCGCTCGAAGGTCCGGAAGGCGTCCGCTTTCTCACCCGCTCCCGCGTCTTCGGACAGAGCGCAGAGGCAGGCGCGCCGTAGCCGCCCGTTGCCGATCGTCACCGTGAAGCTGCCAAGCGCCGAGCATCGCGTTGATGCGAGACCCGCCCGGCGAAATGAGCGGCATAAAAGCAAACCGACGCCTACCTCTGGATGCCTCATCGCTCTTTTGTTCGTTGCCGCCCACAAAAAAGGCGGCCCGCCTTCTCGCCGAAAAGGCGCGGTCCGCCGTTTCCTTTTCTTCACTCGGTCTCGGTTCCCTGCTTCAACGGCTTCATCGCCTCCGCCCGATCGGACAAGACGACCCTCTTCAAGCCGAACACGAAAAGCAAGCCGACCGCGATAAACGCGAGCCCGAACCAAAAGACCGCCTGCAGGGAATCGACAAGCGACTGCTTCAGCACCGGCACGAACATGTCCCGAAGCGGCGCTGGAATTTTCGCCATCGCTTCCGGGCTGAGCAAGACGGAATACAGCCCTTGCGGATCGTCATGGATCATGTCCGCAAAGCGGTCGACAGCCCCCTTCGCCTGCGCCGGCAGCGCTTCAAGCTTTGGCATGAGCCGTTCGTCAAGCAAAGTGCTCGAACGATGATTCATGATGGCCCCGAGCACTGTCATGCCAAACGTCCCACCGATCGAGCGGAAAAATTGGCTTGAAGATGTCACCACGCCAAGCTCCGATTTCGGAAAGCTTTCTTGCAAAGCAAGCGTTAAAATCGGCATCACGAGCCCTGTACCGAGTCCAAGCACGATCATATACAGCGTTGCCGTCCATTTTGACGTATCGACATCCATCGTGCCAAGCAAGCCAAACGCTGACAACATAATGGCCATGCCGACGATCAGCTGTGTTTTCACACCAATTCGGTAAACGAGTCGGCCGCCAACGACACTGCCGATAATCATCGTAATCATCATCGGTGTCATAATCGTTCCTGACTCTGTGGCACTTACCCCAACCACCCCTTGCATAAAAAACGGGACGAACATGATGGCTCCGAACATACCGACGCTCATGAAAAAGCCGATGCCGTTTAACAACGTAAACGTCCGGTTGCGGAAGAGCCAAAGCGGAATGATCGGCTCCTCCGCCCGCTTTTCTGCCCAAACGAACAAGGCGAAAAAGATCACCGCCGCCGCAAACAGCGAGATGATTTGCCATGAGCCCCACGCATATTGGTCACCGCCAAATGTCAGCCCAAGCAATAAGCTGACGACACCTGCCGTCAGCGTCGCCATCCCGGCAACGTCGAATTTCACTGGCCCTTCAGCTTTATATTTGCTTAACCCCATCGCAATCAGCACGGTCGCTAAAATGCCGACCGGCAAGTTAATATAAAACACCCAACGCCAGTTCAAATGATCGACGATAAAGCCGCCGATTTGCGGGCCCAGCACCGAAGCGAGACCGTACAGACCACCGAACACTCCTTGCCATTTCGCCCGCTCTTTCCCCGTAAACACGTCACCAACGACAATCATTGCCATCGGCATCATAATGCCGCCGCCGATTCCTTGAATGCCGCGGTAAATAATGAGCTGGGTCATATCGTTCGCCATGCCGCAAAGCGCGGAGCCGGCCATAAAAATGATGAGTCCGCTCACATATACGATTCGACGCCCTAATACGTCGGCAAGCTTCCCGGCGATCGGCACGACCGCTGTCGACGTTAACATGTACGCCGTTGTCAGCCATGTCATCACGCCAAGCCCGCCGAGCTCCCCGACGATGCGCGGCATGGCCGTTCCGACAATCGTCCCGTCCAACGCCGCAAAGAGCATCGCAATAATGAGCCCGGTGATCAGCAGCGAGCGATGACGAATGGTGCTCGTCGGCACTGCTATCGCTTTTTCCATACTTCTCTCTCCCATCCGTTTTGTCGTTGGTATTCATCCATTTCTTTGACCAATGCATCCAAAGCCGGCGCCAGTTGAGGCGTTTGTTGATGACGCAAATACAACAGCAGCGCTTCGACGATATAGGCGCGGGGCGGCGCGTGCCGTCCAAGCAGCTCTTCCTCCAGCGCCGCTATGGCTTCGAGCACATCGCTTGCCTGCTTTGGATCGAGATCGTTGACGGCCTCCCGGACGGCGGCGAACGCGGAAGCCAGCCGCTCCCGCTGACGCTCTCGCTCCTGCTCCTCCATCTTCACCCATGGCGCAAACGACTCTTCCGTCAAAAGCGGACGCTCCTCAGCCGTGAAGCTAGCGACAATGGCATCAAGGCGGCGCATGAGAAAACGAGCCGCCTCGTCCGCATCAAACGCCTCCTCGCGAAAAAAGAAGTAAAACAAATATTGCCGGATGATGCCGTTGATCATCATGGCCACATCATACACATACGGACCAACCGCCTCGCCATAGACCTCCGTTAGGCGCGTGCAATACCATAAAAAAAGGCGCCCATGCTGGCGGAACATATACCGCTCCACTTCCGGATTGACTTTCGGCAATTGTTCCGACATGATCATGCGCAAAAAGTCTTTGTACTCGCGAATGTGAGAAAAATGGGCCGCCAACTGGCGGATGAACCGCTCCTTTTCCGGGCCATCCCCGCCGGATGCCGTGAAATCTGCGACCATTTTTTCGCTGTAATAGCGAAGCACTTCAAGCAACAATTCCTCCTTCGAGGCGAAATGATGGTAAAACGCCCCTTTGGAAATGCCCCACGCCTCGACCAAATCTTGAATCGAGGTGGCATGATACCCTTTTTCCGCAAACAGTTTCATCGCGGTTTCAATAAAGCGAACGCGCCGTTCATCCATGGCAACGACTCATTCCTTTCCCATTCGCCCTCATCCATTGCCGGTACGACGGCAACACCGCGCGCGGTTTCACGACATCAACCCGTACGCCGCGCTGTTGCAGCCATTCTACCAACCGTCGAACATGGATCATTGTCCTCGCCTCCATATCACTTATGACCAAATGGTCAAACTAATTATAAACCGACGTCATAAAGATACGCAACTCAAAAACGATTTTTTTGACCAATAGGTCGTTTTTTTGCTAATTTCGTTGAACAATCGGTCAATATCCCTGCCTTCAAACAAAAAACGGCCCCACCGCCTGATTGAAGACGGTGAACGGCCGTCCTTGCTATTCGATCGCTCTCGCCGCAAGCGCCAACGCGCCCGCGATGCCGGCGTTGTCGCCAAGCCCTGGAAGGACAATATACTCATCAATCCGTCGCAAAATCGCCTCATGCTCGACATACCCGTTGAGCAGTTCCTGCACATGGCGGCGCACAAGCGGCAACACGTGCGTCTGCTTCATGACGCCTCCGCCCGTGATCACTTTTTTCGGCGATAACACGAGAATGTAGTTGGCAATCGCTTGGGCAAGATAAAAGGCTTCCAACTCCCATACTTCATGGCGGTCCGCCAATTCCGCCCCCTTTTTCCCCCAGCGCCGCTCAATCGCCGGGCCGGACGCCATCCCTTCTAGACAGTCGCCGTGGTATGGGCAGACGCCGGCAAACGCGTCATCCGGATGGCGGCGGACCAAGATATGCCCCATCTCCGGATGAAGCAGCCCATGCAACAGGCGGCCCTCGACGATTGCCCCAACACCTATGCCCGTTCCGACCGTTATGTACAGGCAGCTGTCAAGCCCTCGCGCCGCCCCCCAGCGCTGTTCGCCAAGCGCCGCCGCATTGACGTCCGTGTCAAAGCCGATCGGCACCGGAAAATGCCGCTTCATCGCGCCGACAAAATCGAAGTTTCGCCACGCCTGTTTCGGCGTACTCGTAATGCATCCGTACGTCGGGCTGTCCGGGCGCAAATCAACCGGACCGAACGACCCGATGCCGATCGCCTCCACGTTGTGAGGGCGGAAAAAATCCATAACATGCGCCATCGTCTCCTCCGGCGTCGTCGTCGGAAACACCGCCCGTTCATGGATGTTGCCGTGTTCATCGCCAACGGCGCAGACAAATTTCGTGCCTCCAGCTTCAATGGCTCCCAAAATCATATGTACGCCTCTCTTTCTTCATCTGCTCTTTTGTTGTATCTATTTTACTGGAAAAAGGGAGAGGACATCAATGGCAAAAAGCCGCGGATCAGCGGCTTTTTGAAACATAGGGAAATCGATTCTATTGTCCGCCGGGGTTGTTGATCTACACCGCTGATCGGCTCACCCCTTCACCGATCCGGCAAGCAAGCCGCGGACGAAGTATTTGCCGAGGAAAATGTACACAAGCAAAGTCGGCAGCGCGGCGAGCAAGGCGCCTGCCATTTGCACGTTCCATTGCACGATTTGGCTGCCGGATAAGTTTTGCAGTGCGACCATGATCGGCTGTTTGTCCGAGGTCGTAATCGTCACGGCAAACAAAAACTCGTTCCAAATGTTCGTAAACTGCCAGATTGCCACAACGACAAATCCGGTGATGGACAAGGGAAGCATAATATCACGAAAAATGCGGACAAACCCAGCGCCGTCGATTTTCGCTGATTCAATCATCTCATCCGGTATTGCGGCGTAAAAATTGCGAAACATCAGCGTCGTAATCGGGATGCCGTAGACGACATGAACGAACACCAACCCAGTAATCGTGTTGTACAGCCCGATTTCACGCAAAAACTGAATGAGTGGAATTAAGATGCTTTGATATGGAATGAACATGCCAAACAAAATGAGCGTAAATAACGTGTCCGCCCCTTTAAACTTCCACTTCGACAGCACGTAGCCGTTGAGCGCCCCCAGCAGCGCCGATAACAGCGTCGCCGGCACGACGAGCAAAATCGAGTTCCAAAAGTTCGGGGCCAGCTTTTCAAATGCGGTCGCATAGCTGCTCCAATCGACCGTTGACGGCAACTTCCACATGTCCGCCAACGTCACTTCATCGAGCGGTTTTAAGCTTGTCACGATCATGACATATACCGGCAATAGAAAAAATGCGCTCATCGCCAGTGCGAGCATATACAAAAACGGCCGCGCCCATAGTGGTTTCGCCATTATGATCCCCCCTTGCGGCTCGAGACGAGATACGGAACGATAAACATCGCGACCGACAGCAGCATCACAATGGCGATTGCCGCCCCGTTCGCATAATAGTTGCCGCGGAATGTCGTTTCAAACATATACACCCCAGGCACATCGGTGACAAAGTTCGCCCCTGGTCCGGTCATAGCATAAACCAAATCAAAAATTTTGAGTGAAATGTGCGCCATAATGATGATGACACTGGCCGTAATCGGCCGCAACAGCGGCAAAACGATTTTCCAATACAATTGAAACTCGGTCGCCCCGTCCATCCGCGCCGCTTCACGCACCTCATCCGGAATCGCGCGCAAGCCAGCCAAATACATGGCGACGGCAAAACCGGTCATTTGCCAGACTGCTGCGACCACCACCGCAATCATGGCCAATGGGACGCCAAATTCGATTTTGCCCCATTGAAATCCGCCCAAAATCGTTGTATCCGTATACCATTTGGAATCCAAGCCAAGCGGTTTTAAGAACAAGTTCACGCCCGTTGACGGGTTGAACAGCCATTGCCACACGACCCCGGTGACGACAAAAGACAAGGCCATCGGGAAAAAGAAAATGTTGCGAAACAACGATTCCCCACGAAGCTTTTGGTCAAGCAAAATCGCGAGCAGTTGGCCGAGCACAATCACGACGGCGATAAACAACACCGTAAATACGAGCGTATTGCGCAAATCAGCTTGAAAGCGAAAGTCTTGGAACAAATACTGGTAATTTTTCAATCCAGCGAACGACCAATCCGGAACGAGCGAATTCCAATTGCTGACCGAAACATATCCTGTCCAGCCGATAAATCCATACACAAATAGGAAAATCAAGATGACCGACGGCGCCAAAAACACGGCGGCCAGCCAATGGTCGGCCGTCCATTTTCGCTTTTTCCGCACCGTCGGAACCGCCGTTGCCTTCTCCGCCGTTGTGACGTTGACCGTTTCCACCATCATCCCTCCTCATGATGACGAAAAGGGGAAGAGAATGGCTCCCGTCCCCTTTCCATTCATTACTTCTTCAGTTCCGCCGCTGCCGAAACAAGGGTGTCCGTAAACGAATTCACATCTTTTTGCGTGACGAAAATGTTGACGGCCTGATTCACCTTCGTGACAAACCCTTCCGGCGCTGCGGAGCCGTGGGCTAAGCTCGGCGCCAATTCGGCTGTTTTGAAGTCTTGCATCGTTTGTTTGCCGTATTCATCGTACTTGGACGGATCCGCGTCGATGCGGGCCGGGATGGAGCCTTTCAGCGGGTTAAACGCATCTTGCCCTTCCACCGAGCCAAGCACCGCTAAAAATTTCTTTACATCATCCGGGTTTTTCACGCCTTTCGGCAGGCCGAACGTATCGGTAATGACCATAAACTTGCCATCGGTGTTCGGTGTCGGTACGTAGCCGAAATCTTCGTTCACTTTTAATTTTAGGTCGTTGACGAAATAGCCTTTGGCCCAGTCGCCCATCACGTACATGGCCGCTTTTCCTTCAGCGACGAGCTGAGCCGCGTCTTGCCAGTTGCGCGAGCTATGGTCTTCGTTAATATAGCCAAGCATTTTCTTAAACGTCTCAACGGCTTGTTTCACTTGTGGGTCGTTAAACGATAATTCTCCCGTCCAAAGTTTCTTGTAGTTTTCCGTTCCGAGCGTGCCAAGCAGCACGTTTTCAAACAGGTGCGTCGCTGCCCACGGCTCTTTGTCGCCTAAGGCGAGCGGCGTAATGCCCTTTGCTTTCAGCTTGTCGGCCACTTGGAAAAACTCGTCGAATGTTTTCGGCGGCTGAAGCCCGTTGTCGGCAAATACTTTTTTGTTGTACCAAAGCACGTTGCCGCGGTGAATGTTGACAGGCACGGAGTAAATGTTGCCGTCTTTGCTCACCATGTCAATCAACGCTTTCGGGAATTTGTCCATCCAGCCTTCTTTTTCATATAAATCGTTGAGCGGCTCCATTTTGCCGGCGGCCACCCAGCCTTCATTCAGCTCCGCTCCGCCGTGTACTTGGAACGTCGATGGCGGATCGTTTCCTTGCATGCGGCTCGCCAACACCGCCTTGGCGTTCGTGCCCGCCCCGCCGGCCACCGCCGCGTTTTCGACTTCAATATCCGGATATTTTTCTTGGAACAGTTTGATGAGCGCTTTTAAGCCGTCTTCCTCACCGGCTCCGGTCCACCAGCTGAAAATCTCGAGCTTCTCTCCCGCTTTTTGGCTGCCTTGTTTGGCGTCATCGGACGAAGAAGAGTTCGAGCTGCTGCAGCCCGACAGCGCCATACCGACGCCAAGCGCCAACGCCAGCCATGCGGATGCTTTCTTTCTCATGTTCCTCCCCCTTTTCCGTTTGTTTTTGAAACCCCTTTCAATGTTGAGTGTACCATGGGCCGCTTATCAATCGGCGGCTTGATTTCTTCACTTTTTTGCGTTTTTCTTCACTTTTTTGTTTTCCTTTCTCCTGTTGGGCAAACGGAAGGCTCGCTGGTACAGCTAACGGCCGGTTCGCTTCCATGGCGCGAAAAAAGCCCGTCTCCCCATCAGTGGGGCGGGCTTCGCTTCGGACGCCGGAAGAAGGGCGGAGCCTGCTTTGTCCGCGGGACTTACCTTTTGACTTGCCATGCACCTTCCTTGTTGGAGACAGCACTCCCCTTGTCAGCGCGCCTGTACTTTTTTCCGGTATTCGCTCGGCGACAGGCCGGTTTGCTTTTTAAAGACGCGGCTGAAATAGTTGGGGTCGTTGTAGCCGACTGAAAAACAAATTTCTTTTAAGCTTTGATCCGTCTCAGCCAGCGCTTCTTTCGCCCGTTCGATGCGCACGTTCGTCACATAGTCGATAAAGGTGATGCCAAACTGCTCTTTGAACAGTTTGCTGAAGTAGTATGGGCTCATCCCGGCTTGTTCCGCCACCTCCTCAAGCGTCAGCGGCTCGGCGTAGTGGCGGTCAATGTAGTCTTTCGCCTTGCCGAGTTTGCCATACGCTTGCTGCTGGCGCCAAACCTCGAGATCAGCGGCGATGCGGTCCAGTTCATCAAGCGCCGCTCGCTTCAATTCTGCCGCCGACCGGCAGGAAGCAAAGGAAGCGAGCCGCTCATAACGAATGCCCAGCTCCGATAGAAGACGCCCGAGCCACACAAAGGTCTCTTCCGCTTTGCGGCCGGCGGCCGGCAGTGAATGAGAAGAGGCCAGTTCCTCTATATACGTCAGACAAATCATCCGGGCTTGCTCGATGTCGCCAAGGCGCAGCGCTTCAAACAGCTGCTTATCCCGTTCCGCTTCCCCGCCGGCGCGCGTCGCTTCCGCCGGCAGAAACCCCACTTGTGCTTTTTGCCGGTCGGCGTAATAATGAGCGGCCGACAGCGCCTCATAGTACGAGGAACGAAGTTGGTCAAGGCGGGAAAACGGGGAGCCGAGCCCGATATACAGCGCGGCGCCGTACCGGGCCGAAAACTGCCGCGCCAAATCGAGCGCCAATGCCTGGATGACGGGCTTCCAGGCTGGCTCGCCATCGTTTGGGCTGCGGAAAAACAAGACCGGCAGGCGCCGGTTCACCATCCGCCCGATCCAATAGCGCGTTGGCGCCTTCCCGCTAAGCTGCTTGTCCAGCCATGATTTCCATTCGTCAGCCACCCCTGCATCCGGGAACTGAATGACGAGGAACATCCCCGACGCAATCGAAAACGGCAGCAGTTCCTTCCACCGCTCCCACTCATCAGCCGATACGTCTTCTGTCATGAGGACGGACAGCCATTCGCTTTCCACAAGCGTCTGCAACCGGCGAATCTGCTCCTCGAGCTGGCGGCTGCTCTCCTCGTGTCGCCGCTTGGCCGCCACTTCTTGGCTGACCCGTTCCAAAGCCGAAATGACCTCCTCCTTCCGGCTCGGTTTCAATAAATATTCCTTGACGCCAAACCGCATCGCTTGTTTCGCATAGTCGAACAAATCAAACGCCGACACAATAATGAACTCCAGATCGAGGCCGTCTTGGCGAATCGCTTCGATCGCTTGCAGCCCGTCAAGGCCGGGCATTTTGATGTCAATCAGCATGATATCCGGACGATAACGCTTGGCGATCTCGACCGCCTCGCGCCCGTTGGCGCCCTCGGCGACCACCTCGATATCCGGAAGGTGGTCGCTAATCATTTTGCAAAGCGCTCTTCGCTCCAACGCCTCATCATCGACGATCGCCACTTTCACCGTTCATCCCCCCTTGCCATCTTGGCAGCCATAACCGCACCGTCGTTCCTTTTCCTAGTGCAGACTCGATTTCGGCCACATCCATCACTCCGTAAAACAGCTGCAGTCGGCGAATGACATTGTGCAAGCCGATGCCGGTTGAATGGCCGCGCCCTTGCTCACGGCGCGTCCGCGGTTCTTCGCCGCGGATCAACGCTTCAAGCTCCGCTTTCACCTGCTCATCCATGCCAACGCCATTGTCGCGCACTTCCACAACGACCCGCCCGTTTTCGGCGAAAACGGACACGGACAGCTCGGCTCCCTGCTCGTACGTCTCAATGCCATGGATGAACGCATTTTCAATCAGCGGCTGCAACGTGAGCGGCGGAATCGGTTGATCGAGGCAAGATGGTTCCGCCTCTAACGAAAACTTGATCCGATCAAAAAACCGCGTCTGCTGGATGAAGAAATATTCACGGGCGATGCGCACCTCATCGGCAAGCGTCACCGTCCGCTGCAAATCACCCAAGTTGTAGCGCAAAATGGCCGCCACCGCTTCAATCAGCCGCGACGTTTGCTGGGCGTCCTCCAAGTACGCCATCTTCGCAACCGTGTTCAGCGTATTGAATAAAAAATGCGGATTGATTTGGCTTTGCAAGCTTTTGAGTTCCAGCTCCTTCACCAGCCGGTCGAGCTCAGCCTTTTGTTTCATCTCCGCAATCAGCTGCTTTAAATTGCGGCGCATGTCATTAAACGTGATCGTCAACAGCCGCAGCTCATCGTTGGTCATCGGCTCAATATCCGGCCCGTCCAGCCGCCCGTCAGCGATGGATCGGGCAGCGCGCGAGAGAAGAATGATCGGCTTCGTTAAGTGGCCGGAAAAGAACACCGCCAGCAAGGCGCCAAGCAACAACGTCGTGACAAACAATCCCATTCCCATATAGCGGAAATAGCGGTTGCGCCGCTCCACTTCATCGTACCGCCGTTGGTAGGCCGTCAGCTCATCGTCAATCAAGTTTAACGTTTCCTCTTGCAAAAAGGACGCAATGTTCATCGTTTCATGCAAGTGGGATGAGTACAAGCCAATATTTCCAGCTTGAAAATGATAGACCGTCAGCGCCGCCTCCTCCAGCAAACTTTCAATCATATGTTCATAGTTTTCCGCCGCCAGCTGGTCGGACAGCACTGGCAAGATGGCGCCGAGCTGCCGGCGGCGTTGCTGCAGCCAGCGGAACTCCCGCTCATAAGCGCGTGCATACCGTCCTTCTTTTTCCGAGACGTACGCATTGAGCTGTTCCATCATTCGGTTTGCCCGCTGCGACACCTCATTGAGCAACAACAAGCGGCGCATCCGGCGATCGTAATCGCTCATCATCTCTTCGCTCGTTTGGTACAAAAGAAACACCGCTCCATTTAACAAAAGCAAAAAAACGGTAAAACAAAGCAGCATCTTCGTGCGGATGTTCATCCTGGCTTTCCCCCCGCTGTCCCCAGCGCTTTGTTGTCTGCACCATCCCCGTGCCGTTTCAAGCTAAAACGGATTCCAACGTCAAGCTGATCGAACCGATGAAGGCGCCGCCGCGTTCAAATGGGCGTACTTGAATGCGACAGCCATCCATATTTTCATCGCACACCCCACCGTTTTGACGGCGCTCCCCCATCTTCCGCCGCTTTCCGTTCACCCTGCCAAGCTGTTGTTCGAATAGAACGTGCTGTTTCCCAAATCAGAGTCGCATTGACTCCTCTTTGCACACAAGGAACGATCAAGAAAAACACTTTTTTACTCGTTTTCTATAGGAGCTGCAAATGCCAACGTTATGGCGTGTTGACCTCATAATTGCGCGCCGGGCGCAGCGGCAAGTCTTTTTTCCGAATGACTTTCGTCTCCGTATTCGTCACCGCCGGCACGTCTCTCCCGGCGACGATCTCGGCCATCATTTTGACAGCCTTGTATCCCATTTCATACGGCTCCTGCACCACGGTCGCCGCAATCGTTCCTTTTTGCAAATAGCGGATCGTCTCCGGCAGCGTATCAAAACCAATAATATACGTCTTTTGCTCCCGATGAAACTGCTCGACCACCTTGGCAACGCCAATCGCATCAAGCGCGCTCGTGCCGTAAAACGCATTCACATCCGGGTGCTTTTTCAAAATCGTATACGCCTTTTCCGCGGCTTGCACACGCGTAATGTGCGACTCTTCGATGGCAACGATGCGGATTCCTTTTTCCTGTCTCACTGCATCCTCAAATCCGCGCACTCGCAGCTGTTGGTGCGCCGCCGTCAAACTGCCGGTAATAATCGCGACCGTCGCCTTGCCCTTTGTATCCTCAGCCAACGCCCGTCCTGCGAGAAAACCGGCATAATAATTATCCGTTCCCACATAGGCGACGCGTCGGCTCGTTGGAGCATCCGTATCGATCGTCACCACAGGAATATTCTTGTCCGTGATTTCGTTAATCACTGGGACAAATTCCGCTTCCGTCAACCCTTGGGTGATGATCCCATCGACTTTCGCTGCCGCGGCTTTTTTCAAAATGCGCAAATGCTCATCAATATTCGCCTGCCGCGGACCGATATACTCGAGGTCAACCCCCAGTTCTTTCGCCGCCGCTTTCGCTCCTTTTTCCACGAGCCGCCAGTAATCATTATCGAGTTCCTCCGGCACAAGCACGAAATGATAGGCCTCTTTTGTTGTTTCCGGAACCCGTTCCTTTTCTGATTTCGGATACGCATACACGTTCCAAGCGCAATAGGCGGTGAAGGAAGCGCTTCCAATCAGCGCGGCGATGCCGCCCCCGTAAAACAGCCGTTTCCACCAATCGCACATCTTGATTCCTCCTACCGCCATTGTACACGAACGTCGGGGCGCTAGCCTAGACAAAAGAAAATGGATGAATTGCATCTATATGAAATCCAAATAGGGGTCAGTCCGGCCGGCATCATTCGCCATGCGGCGATGGCCATGCCCATCATCAAGTGCAGAGCGAGCAAAAAAACCCCGTTCCGAAACAAGCTCGCTGCATCGGAACGGGGGCTCTCCACTCGTTTATCCTTTCAACTTTTCCACCGCCTCCACTGGCAGTCCGGTCAACTCACAAATCGTTGGCACATCATATCCTTTCCCTAACATCCGTTTCGCAACGTCCATCTTGCCTTTTTCCATCCCCTTTTCCACCCCCCGTTGCTCGTACGACACGATGAGATCCATCACTTTTTTCGCTTCCTTCGTTTCCATTTCGTTCACCTCGTTTCGCAATTCGAGTTCCTCTTGTTCGGACAACCGCAAATACGTCTCAAAAAAGCCAAACAACAGCCGCTGTTTCGCTTCATCAAGCTCCAAACGGACGAGCATGCGCAAAAATTCTCTTTTCACGGCCACTCTTTCACTTTCATTATACCCCATTTTGCTTAACAGAGCGGCGGCGACCGGGTTATCGCGGCGAATGTACTCGCGCCATGGCAACTTGCGCAGTTCAACGGTAAGAAAGCGGAAATCGACAACGGTTAGGAACGAAAACTGGATGGTGAACGAGGACGGTTCATCGCGGATGGCGTCATAGCTGAAGATGGCAACGGGCAGAATGCGGCGGCGGTATTTTTGAAACAAACGGCTGACATAAAGGAACATGCGCTCGGGAAACGCCGGCTGCGTGTAGCTTTGGTGCTCGATATGGACGATGATCAGCCCGGCTTCCCCCTTCAACTTTGTTTCCACCAATAGATCGACACGGTGCTTTTCGCCGGCTGCCACATCCGTAAACACCTCTTCGGACAAAAAGGAGATGTGGCGGAAGTCGACTTGTTCATACACATGCGGGAAAAACAGAAGCAAAAACTCTTCAAAAAACGTCGACAACAACTCCTTAAACAGCCGATCATGGTCGATTCGCGTTTCGGACACGGTCTCCCTCCTTGTGATATTTGAACTTCCTTTATTTTCTTCGCCGCGCCTTAGGCAAAATCCTGCCGAAAAGGCTGGTGAAAAGCATTGATTTTGTCTAAAATAAGGGGAACGTGAACGGGAAGAAAGCCCTTGTGTTGTGCGGCTTTTCACGATGAAATGACAAAGCCGCCTGTCACTGGCGGCCTTGTCAGTCCACTATAGCTTAGTTTCCAGCCGCTGCTTTGGTCTGTTTGAAAAACTGCGGCAAATGTTCTTTATGCGCTTCAAGCATTTCGTCCAAAATTTGTTTGGCGATGGTGTCAGACGGCACAAGCGGATTGATCGTCATGGCGACGAGCGCCGTTTGGTAGTCGCCGGTGACCGCCGCTTCGGCTGCGACGCGCTCGAACGACTTGATTTGCTGGACGAGCCCGCGCACCGCGACCGGCAAGTCGCCGACGGCGATCGGTTTCGGCCCATCTTTTGTGATGACGCAGTTGACCTCAACGGCTGATTCTGGCGGAATGCTGGCAATGGCGCCGTTGTTTCTCGTGTTGACCGGCTGAATGTCGCGCTTGTCGTTGTAGATGGAGCTGATCAAGCTGCAGGCGGCGTCGCTGTAGTACGCCCCGCCGCGCTGTTCGAGCTGCGGCGGCTTGATGGCCAAGTTCGGGTCTTTGTACAGCTCAAACAGCTCTTTTTCGAGCTGCTGCACAACCTCGGCGCGCGTCCCTTTCGTTTTCGCCGCCTCCAGCTCCTCGGCGAGCATTTTGTCTGTTTGGTAGTAATACCGGTGGTACGGGCATGGCAGCACTTTCAGCCCTTTTAGGAAATCCGGCTCCCAGCCAAGGTCGACGATATTTTTCATCGTCACACCGGAACGATCCGGATGGGCAAGGAGGTCGATCACCTTTTCCGTCACCCGGACGCCGTCCAGATAGACGTGCAAGCCAAACACCATATGGTTCAAGCCGGCAAAATCAATGTGCACGCGGTCGGCATCAACGCCAAGCAGCTTGGCGACGCCCATGCGCATGCCGATCGGCACGTTGCACAAACCGACGACTTTTTCCTGCTTCGTGTAGCGCAAGACGGCTTCCGTCACCATTCCAGCCGGGTTTGTGAAGTTGATCAGCCATGCATCGGGGCAAAGCTCTTCCATATCGCGAATGATATCCAAAATGACCGGAATGGTGCGCAGCCCTTTAAACAATCCACCCGGACCGTTTGTCTCTTGGCCGATCACCCCGTATTGGAGCGGGATGCGCTCGTCTTTCGCCCGCGCCTCAAGACCGCCGACACGAAATTGCGTCGTAACAAAGTCTGCTCCTTCCAAGGCCCGGCGGCGGTCTAGTGTCAAATGAATCTCAATGGGCACACCGGCTTTTTCGACCATCCGTTTGGCCAGTGCGCCAACGATTTCGAGTTTTTCTTTGCCTTCCGGAATATCGACAAGCCACAATTCCCCGACCGGCAATTCATGATAACGCTTGATCAACCCTTCGACCAATTCCGGCGTGTAGCTCGACCCGCCGCCGATCGTCGCCATTTTCAATCGTTTATCCATACTCCTCTTCCCCTTTCGCCCTGTTGGGCATGGTATAATCAATGTAGGAATCAACCAGTGGGCTTGGAAGCGCCATCCTTTCCCAGCTATCGCACGTTCCGTCCCATGAAAGCGAGGTGTCCCGATGTTCACTCCTGAACAAATCGCCCAGTTCTCCGAGCTCGACTACGCCATTTACGACTATGTGATGAAACATCCTCATGAAGTCGCGTACATGCGCATTCGCGAGCTCGCCGAGGCCGTCCATGTCTCGCCGCCGACCGTGCTCCGCTTTTGCAAAAAGGTCGGATGCGAAGGGTTCAGTGAATTTAAAACGAAATGGAAGCTGTATTTGCGCGAGACAAAGCGAACCGCGATCATCAGCAGTCAAGAGGCGCTTAAGGAATTTTTCGAACGGACGCTGACCGCCGATTACGAGCGGACCATTCTGGATGCGGCAGCCGCGATCGCCCGGGCGGATCACGTGATTTTTGTCGGCTCCGGCAGCTCCGGCATTTTGGCTGAATACGGATCGCGCTATTTTTCTGCCTTTCAAAAGTTTTCCGTCTACATCAAGGACCCGTTTTTTCCGATTTACGGCCATTATTTCCACAACTGCGCCGTGATCGCCTTGTCGGTGTCTGGAGAGACGTCATATACGCTCGCCCAAGTGCACCGGTTCAAGGAAAACGGCAGCACGATCATCAGCATCACCAACCGGAAACATTGCACACTCGCGAACATCTCGGACTACAACTTGACGTATTATGCCACCGCCGAGCGGATGGGACAGACGGATGTGACAACACAACTGCCGGTCGTTTATTTGCTTGAGCGGCTCGCGAAGGAAATGTACCGGTTGCTGCCGACGCAGACTGACCGCGGGCCGAGCGGGCGGTGACAAAGCTACAGCTCGGCACCGTTCGTCGCAATCACACGCTGATACCATTTGTTCCCTTAAACGTTCGGCCCGGCTGTTTGGCAAACACATCCCATACCGATAATCCTTTTCCATCTTCGTTCCACGCCCCTTCGACTTGATACGCAGCTGATGCTGCACCCCATAAAAACCCGGGCGGAAACGGTTTCAGATGGCGATGCTCCATTCAGATCGTCTCCTTTCTCGCAACAACGTCGATGAATCATTCTATCACCAATAAACCGTGTTTGGCGAAAAAAGTAAAGGGCGCGGCGGCTTTTTGTAACGAGACGAACGTGAAAAACAATTGTTTCTTCGGAGTAACAAACTGTTACAAAAAGGATAAGAAAAGCAAGCGCGCAGTATGCAAAAAGCAACCGTGAGGACGTTTCATGAAATGCGAGCAACGGCACTCTCCATCCTTGTAGAGAAACACAAGAAGAAAAAGGTGCTCCGTTCCATTGAGAGCACCCTTTTCCCCATAAAGGCCCGTCTTCAGCCCATTTATGTTTGGGAGAAATATTCAACCTAATCCATCGAGCCGCCATACAGATGAAGCGTTACGGCAAAAAGATTTTTCCCGGATTGAGAATGCCGTTCGGGTCAAACAGCTGTTTCAACCGTTTCATCCAAAGCACGGCGTCTCCTTTTTCTTCACGCAAAAACGCCCGTTTGCCAATGCCGATGCCGTGCTCTCCCGTGCACGTGCCGCCGCGCGATAAGGCATAGCGGACGATATGGGCGTGCACGCGTTCGATCCGCGCCATCTCATCCGCATCGTTCGGGTCAAAGGCAAGCACCGTATGGTAATTGCCGTCGCCGACATGGCCGAAAATCGCGGCGGTCATGTTCTGCTCGTTGACAAGCCGGCGCGTATCGGCGATCGCCCCCGGCAGCTCGGACAGCGGCACGCACACATCAGTTGAGAGCATCGCCTTGCCTGGATAGGCGGCTTGAATGGCGAACGCCGCATGGTGGCGCGCTTCCCAAAGCTTCGCGCGGGCGAGCGAGTCGGTCTCGACCACAAACGAAACGGCGCCCTCCCCTTCGCACAATTCGTTGACAAGCTTTGTTCCGTCCTCGACGCTTGACGGGCTGCCGCTCAGTTCAATAAACAGCGTCGGTTTCACTGGATAATCGGTTTTTTTGTACGCATTGACCGCCGCGATCGTCGCCTCGTCAACGAGCTCGATTTTCCCCGGACCGACGCCCGCTTTCAGCACGGCAAACGCCGCTTGCGCTGCCGCCTCAAGCGACGGAAAGCACACTTTGATGGCCGTTGTCGCCTCCGGAATGCCATGCAGGCGGACAATAAGACGGGTGAACACGCCAAGCGTCCCTTCCGATCCAACGAACAAGCCGGTCAAGTCATAGCCGGCCGACGATTTCACCGCCAAGCTGCCCGTTTGCATGACCGAACCGTCAGCGAGCACCACCTCTAATCCGAGCACTTGATCGCGCATGACGCCGTATTTCACGCAGTTCGTGCCGCTCGCGTTCGTCGCCGCCATGCCGCCGATCGTCGCGTCCGCACCCGGATCGACCGGGAAAAACAACCCATATCGCTTCAGCGCCTCATTCAGTTGCAACCGCGTCACTCCCGGCTCGACGATGGCGAGAAAATCGTCCGGGCGAATGTCGATGATGTTGTTCATCAACGTCAAATCCAAACTGATGCCGCCCGCAACTGGAATGACATGCCCTTCCAAGCTCGTGCCGGCGCCAAACGGCGTCACAGGGATGCGGTGCTCGTTGGCAAACGCCATCACCCGGCTCACTTCCTCCGCCGTTTTCGGAAACACGACGACATCTGGCGCATGCGGCGCATGGTAGGCGATGCCTTTGCTGTGGTGTTCGAGCACCGTTTCATTGATGCTCACCCGCTCGCGGTCGCCGATCAATTCAAGCAGTGATTCGTATACGTTCATCGTTCTCCTCCTCACCCGATCGGATCAAGCGGCGCCACCCATCGATGCGCCGCCTTTTCTCTTGACGCACTCTGATGGTGGATCGATCGACCCGGATGGCATGGTTCGTTTAGTAACGGAGCAACGTTTCAATTCCTTCCGCAATCCGCTCGGCGTTCGGCAGCCAATCATCCTCCACCGACGGCACCGGATACGGCGTGTCGTAGCCGGCGATACGCACGATTGGAGCTGATAGAGAAAACAGCGCCCGTTCGCTGATCAAGGCCGCCACTTCCGCGCCAAACCCGCCTGTTTTCACCGCTTCATGGACGATCATCACCCGTCCTGTTTTTTCCACCGAAGTGATGATGGTGTCGATATCAAGCGGCTGCAGGCAGCGAAGGTCGATGACCTCCGCATTGACTCCTTTCGCTTGCATCTCGGCGGCGACTTTGGCGGCAAGCGGCACGGTCGCCCCCCAAGCAATGATCGTCACATCGTCTCCTTCTTTCACAACCCGTGCTTGGCCGAGCGGAATCGTGTACGGCTCTTCGGGCACTTCCATGCGAAACGCCCGATACAGCTTCATCGGCTCCAGAAACAGAACCGGGTCTTCATCGCGAATGGCGGAAATGAGCAGCCCTTTCGCATCGTACGGATTGGACGGCATGACGACTTTTAAGCCCGGCGAATGGGTAAACAGCGCCTCGAGCGCATCCGAATGCAATTCGGGCGTCCGCACCCCGCCGCCGTACGGGCTGCGCACGACGATCGGGCACGAAAACCGTCCGGCCGAGCGGAAGCGGATGCGCGCCGCCTGGGCCGCCAGCTGGTCCATCGCCTGGTACACAAACCCGAGAAACTGAATTTCGGCAATCGGGCGCATGCCGTTGATCGCCAGTCCAATAGACGTGCCGATAATGCCCGATTCCGCAAGCGGCGTATCAAACACGCGCCCCTCGCCAAACTGCGCAAGCAGCCCGTCCGTCGCCCGGAAGACGCCGCCGTTTTCGCCGACATCTTCGCCCAGCACGATGATGCGCGGATCGCGCTCCATCTCTTGGCGCATCGCTTCATTGATCGCTTCAATCATCGTCAATTCCGCCATTTATCTCACCCCGCTCCGTTGTTTGCGCCGCATCACTTCGTCTTTTTGCTCGGCCAGCAATTTGGGCGCCTCGCTGTACACACAATCGAATGCATCGACAATCGAACCGGACTTGCTGGCGATGGCCGCCTCGTACGCCGCGGTCACTTCATCATTCACTTGGGCGACAAGCGCGTCTTCCTGCGCTTCCGTCCATAATCCGCGCCGTTCCAAAAGCAGGCGCAGACGGCGGAGCGGATCTTTCGCCCGCCATGTCTCGACTTCTTCCGGCCGGCGGTATTTCGTCGGGTCGTCCGCCGTCGTGTGCGGCCCGAGCCGATAGGTGAGCGCCTCGATCAACATCGGCCCCTCGCCGCGGCGAGCGGCTTCGACGGCCTGCTTCATCGTTTCGTACACCGCCAGCACGTCATTGCCGTCAACGAGCACCCCTTTCATCCCGTACGCAAGCGCCTTTTGCGCGATCGTCCGGCTGGCCGTCTGCTTCCGGTACGGGACGCTGATGGCGTATTGGTTGTTTTGGCAGAAAAAGATGACCGGCACGTTGTACACCGCGGCAAAATTCATCGCTTCATGAAAATCGCCCTCTGACGTCGCCCCGTCGCCGAAATACGCCACCGATACTTGCGATTCGCCTTTCAATTTCGACGCCCACGCGCAGCCGACCGCATGCAACGTCTGCGCCGCGATAATGATTTGCGTTGGGAAAATGTTCAATCCTTCCGGCATCCGCTTTCCCGACAGGCGGCCCTGCACATAATGGAAAAACTGCTCAAGCGGCATGCCGTGCATCAAGCAGACCGCCACTTCGCGGTAGCTCGGGAAAATCCAGTCGTCTTTTCGAAGCGCAAGGGCGCTGCCGATTTGCGCCGCCTCTTGACCGCTAAACGGGGCATACGTCCCGATCCGCCCCTGCCGCTGCATGCGCAACAGCCGCTCATCAATGACGCGCGCCCGCCGCATTTCCCGATAGGCGCGAAGCAGCCATTCATCGGAAAACGCCGCTAACTTCTCCTCATCGCCATTTCCGTTTTCATCGAGAATTTGCACAATCTCGACCGGCAATTTGTCCGGGTCAAACATGGGCTTCCCTCCTCATCATTTTTTCATCACGGCCCAGCTGCTTCTCTTTGGCGCTCGCTCTCTTCCAGCACGAAGACATGTCCTCCTAACCGAGCGCCGCCTACCGCACGTCCAAGAGCAACACTTCCGGATTTTCCAAATAGTGCGCCACCGTCCGCATAAACCGCCCGGCCGGCTCGCCGTCAATGACGCGGTGGTCAAAGGTGAGCGACATCCCCATCATATCGCGGATGACGATTTCATCGCCGACGACAACCGGGCGCCGTTTGATCGCATGAGCCCCGAAAATCGCCACTTCCGGATAGTTGATGATCGGCGTCGCAAACCAGCCCCCGCCCGCCCCGGTGCTCGTGATCGTAAACGTGCTTCCTTGCAGCTCCTCAAGGCGAAGCGCCTGGCGGTGCGCTTTTTCTGACAGTTCCGCGATTTCGATGGCGAGCTCGCGGATCGATTTTTGATCGGCGTCACGGATGACGGGGACGACGAGACCGGCTTTCGTCGCCGTCGCGATGCCGATGTGATACCGTTTCTTCAACACGATTTCGTTCGTTTCCTCATCCAGCACCGCATTAAACATCGGATATTGCTTCAGCGCCCTTGTCACCGCTTTAATAATAAACGGCAAATACGTCAGTTTGATACGTTCTTCCGCCAATTGATTGGCAAGGTGCTTGCGGATTTCCACCAACTTCGTGACGTCCACCTCGTCCATGCCGGTCACATGCGGCGCCGTGTACATCGATTTCACCATTTTTTCGGCGATTTTTTTGCGCAAGCCTCGAAGCGGGATTCGCTCTTCTTCTTCAAACACCGCATCCAAACTCGCGATGGATGTCCATGAGGCTATACTCTCCTGCCGTCCTCCGGCCGCACTCGCGCTGCCGGTCGGCAGAACGCCGGCTTCGTTCGCTTCCCTTCTTGCCGCCTCCGCCACCGAAGCGGCCGCCTCGCGCTCCCTGACATACCGCTCCAAATCGGCGAGCGTCACCCGACCGCCTTCGCCCGTTCCTTCCACTTCATCGATCGGAACACCCATCTCCCGCGCCCGCTTGCGCACAGACGGCGCGGCAATCGCCCGCTTGCGCCCCACCGTTGGGCGCGGGGCTTCTATATGAACAGCAGACGCAGGCTCCTGAGCCAAATGGTCAGTCGGCGCGGCTTCCCCCGCGACCGACGCCTCGGTTTCCACGACAATCAACGGCTCTCCAACCTTCACCGTCGCCCCTTCCGGTCCGGCAAGCGCCACGACTTTGCCAGCGACCGGCGTCGTCATTTCGACCATCGCCTTATCGGTTTGAATTTCGGCAATCGGCTGATCCGCCTTGACCACATCCCCTTCGCGAATGAGCCAGCGGATGATTTCCGCTTCATGCAGCCCTTCGCCGATGTCAGGCAATTTAAATTCGTAGATCATGCCATATCCCCTTCCCCTTGTTCTCATGTTGTGATTGGAAACAAAAACAATGGTGCAGCATCGATGGTGTGGCGATCATGAGGCAGTACAACGGTTAAGCGCTTACAAAAAACGTGGTGAACATTCGCTTTTTCTGCCAAAATATCAAATGAATATTTCAAATTTTCTAACCTACAAGATTTATGATAGTATATAGATTGTCAGGCTGTCAATATAAGGAGAGCGGACATTTTTCGCCTGCTTCGACAATCATCGACAGGCGTTTCCATTATCGCAAAATAATAACTGTCGGTTCGATTCGCCCCAAGCATCGAAAGCTGGTAAAAACGATGCAGGTTTCATCGGTGGGAGGCCACTTTTTAACGACATCCTAGAGGGCTGGTGAAAAACGACCGATTTCGCCGAACCCGTTGCTTTCGGCTGAAAGAGAAGCGTTGATTTTACAGGATTTCTCAATTTGAGAAGAGATTCCGTTTTCCGCGACTTTTCACTAAATCACCAGCCTTCTAGAAGGCCAATGAAAAATGGCTGTCACGCGCAAATCAGCGGCATTTTTTAAAAAAAGTTGGTTCTACAAGGTTTCTCTAATTGAAAAACGGATAAGTTCAACGGTATTTTGCAATACATCACCCGTCTTATATAGGAGGAGTCGACATGCGTCTTGCCACGATTCACCATATCGCCATTATTTGCTCGGACTATGAGCGGTCGAAACGATTTTACACTGAAATTCTCGGATTTCGCCCCATCCGTGAGCAATACCGCGCCGAGCGCCGCTCGTACAAACTCGATTTAGAAGCGGACGGCGGCATTCAGATTGAGTTATTCTCCTTCGAACACCCGCCAAAGCGCCCAAGTTGCCCAGAAGCGTGCGGACTGCGCCATCTTGCTTTGGCGGTGGACAACCTCGATGAAGCCATTGCCTACTTGCGCCAACATGGCATCGATGCCGAACCCGTCCGCGTTGATGAAGCGACCGGAAAACGGTTCACCTTCTTCCAAGACCCGGACGCGCTGCCGATCGAGCTGTATGAAAACTAGAGAGAAAAGCGCACTTGCTCAATGACGATGACAAAACGAAGCCCCTCCGTTAATTTATGGTACAATGAGGGTCGATACGATCAAGGAGGGAAACAATATGGTGCGATTCGCAACAATCGGCACAAACTGGATCACCGAAGCATTTCTTGACGCCGCGCGCCTCGTCGATTCCATTGAACTCGCCGCCGTCTACTCGCGGACGGAGGAAACAGCGAAGCGTTTTGCCGAGAAAGTCGGAGCGCCGCGCACGTTCACTGATTTACACGAACTGGCGAGCAGCCCTGACATTGATGCGGTCTACATCGCGAGCCCGAACGCACTTCATGCCGAGCAGGCGATCTTGCTCATGAACCACGGCAAACACGTCTTATGCGAAAAACCGCTCGCCTCGAACGCCAAAGAAGTAAAGGCGATGATCGAAGCGGCCGAGCGAAACGGCGTCGTGTTGATGGAAGCGATGAAAGCGACACTGCTCCCCACATTCCGGTCCATCCGCGAGCACTTGCCGAAACTCGGCCGCATCCGCCGTTATGTGGCGAGCTACTGCCAATATTCATCGCGCTATGACGCCTATAAGCAAGGAACGGTGCTCAACGCCTTCAATCCGGCTTTTTCGAACGGAGCATTGATGGATATCGGCGTCTACTGCCTGTACCCGATGGTGGTGCTGTTTGGCAAGCCGAAGAGCCTCAAAGCACAAAGCCTCAAGCTTGAATCGGGGGTAGACGGCGAAGGAACAATCGTCTTCGACTACGGGGGGATGGATGGGATCGTCTTTTATTCGAAAATCGCCAATTCCTACTTGCCGGCGGAAATCCAAGGAGAAGAAGGAAGTATGATCATTGACGCCATCCATACGCCGACCAAAGCGGAAATCCGCTACCGCGACGGGCGCGTCGAGGACATCACCGTCCCGCAAGACAAACCGCCGATGTATTACGAGGCGGAAGAGTTTATCCGTCTCATCGAAAGCGGGGAACGGGAGTCGTCCATCAACTCACACCGCCATTCGCTTTGGACGATGGAAATCATGGACGAAGCGCGAAAACAAACCGGCATCGTGTTCCCGGCCGACGAGCGATAATAAAAAGGTTCCAACCTAGTCTTCCTGGGGCTCGGTTGGAACTCTTTTTCTTTCTGTCTCATTGGATTTCCTTGGCCGCCGATAAGCCATGGCTGTTACCTTCTGCTAAAATACGGGCCAAGCCATCCGCTTTCATGCGTCATGACAAACGTCCAGTTGAACTCGCTGTCCACCACATATAGATCGATTTTGTCGTTTTCCGCTGCCAGATCGGCGGCTTTCAATCCGGACGCATCCTCCACGGTGAACGCATCGTCGCCATGTTGAAAGAAAAGATAGCAACACGTTTTCTCTTCTTGATCAAACGCCATTTCCGCTTCTTCTCCTGTGAAACAGCCTCTCATCCCATAGCTGAACACATGCCATAAGTAGCCGTTGACTCCATTCCGATTATGAAGGTGGATGTGTTGTTTTTCTTCCGCAGTCAAATGGCCGGCAAACACCTCTTCCCACTGTTGTCGCCATTGCGCTCCGAAACCGGACTGTTTGCGGATTTTGATGTTTCGGCGAGCTAACTGATGAAATAACTCCATTTGGTTTCTCCTCCAGTGACCTAATGTGGCACCGCCTTCATCGATGTGCTCATTTCGTCTATCAACAAGATGGCTTCTCACCATCTTTGTCACGCCGAGCGGTTTTCGTCCGCCCAGCCAATTCCCCGTTTCCGGCCGCACTTCGACGAGCAGTTGCTACGCACCCTATGCAAGACAGTTTCCCCGCTCTTTGCGCCTTGTTGCACCGTCCCTATTCACCCGTCTCGGCAAACCGGCGGATGCGCGCGCCAATTTCATCGCGGACGCGGCGGAACACCGCCAGCTTCTCCTCTTCCGTCCCTTCCGCTTTCGCCGGGTCGTCAAAGCCCCAATGGACGCGCTTCACGTGCGGCGGGGTGACGGGGCAATGGTCGGCCGCATGGCCGCACAGCGTCACGACCAAATCAGCGCGGTTGAGGAGATCCGGGTCGATGACATCAGACGTTTGCTTCGAAATATCGATGCCGACTTCCTTCATCACTTTCACCGCATTCGGATTGAGGCCATGCGCTTCAATGCCGGCGCTGTACACATCCCATTCATCGCCTAACAGTTGTTTGGCCCAGCCTTCCGCCATTTGGCTGCGGCATGAGTTGCCGGTGCATAAAAAGTATATGACTTTTTTCTTCATCGCTGGTTCCCACCTTTACGTTGATGTTGGATTGCCCGAAGAAAAATACTTTCGCTGAAACGCCAATGCTACGTTGACAAGCGCCAGCATCACCGGCACTTCAATGAGCGGACCGATAACTGCCGCAAACGCCGCGCCCGAATGAATGCCAAACACCCCAATGGCGACGGCAATGGCCAGCTCAAAGTTGTTGCTTCCCGCCGTAAACGCGAGCGTCGTCGACACCGGGTAGCCGGCTCCCAATTTTTTCGCCAAAAAGAACGACACAAAAAACATGATGACAAAATAAAGCAGCAACGGAATCGCAATGCGCACAACATCAAGCGGCAAGCTGACGATCATATCGCCTTTGAGCGAAAACATCACCACGATCGTAAACAAAAGCGCAACAAGCGTCAGCGGGCTGATTTTCGGCACAAACACTGTTTCATACCATCGCCGCCCTTTCGCTTTCACAAGCACAAACCTTGTCGCCATGCCAGCGAGAAACGGGATGCCTAAGTAAATAAACACCGATTTCGCCACTTCCGCCATCGTGATCTCGACAACGGCTCCCTCAAGCCCAATCCATCCCGGAATGACCGTCACAAACACGTACGCATATAGCGAGAAAAACAATACTTGAAACAGTGAATTGAAGGCGACAAGTCCTGCTGCGTACTCGGTGTCGCCGCGCGCCAAATCGTTCCAGACGATGACCATGGCGATGCAACGGGCAAGCCCGATTAAAATCAAGCCGATCATATACTCCGGCTTGTCAGGCAAAAAGACGACCGCCAACAAAAACATGAGAATGGGGCCGATCACCCAATTTTGCACGAGGGACAAAACGAGCACCTTCACATCTTTGAACACGCGCCCCATCTCTTCGTAGCGCACTTTCGCGAGCGGCGGATACATCATCAAAATCAAGCCAATCGCAATCGGAATCGAGGTCGTACCGACTTGCAGACGATTCAATCCATCCACCAACCCAGGAGCCCAAATTCCGACTGCGATCCCGACCGCCATCGCAAGAAAAATCCATACCGTCAAAAAGCGGTCTAAAAACGACAACCGCTTCGGTTCACAACAATCCACCATCATTCACCTCGTCATTTAACATCAGCACCCGCAGCGGGCTGCAGGATTCGCTGTCTCGATTTTGCGAATGTTTTCCTCTTGATCCGGAACGTACGACAACACCGCTTGCAGCAGGGAGTAGTATTCGCTTTGCGGCCGGAGCGAATAATACACCCATTGCCCTCTCCGCTCCTCTTGGATCAGCCCGGCATCTTTTAACTTGCGCAAATGCTGGCTGATCGCCGGCTGGCTTGACGAAAACACCTCCAGCAGCTCGCACACACAGCACTCCCGCTGATTCAAAATCGCCAAAATCGTCAGCCGCGTCGGATCGCCGAGCAGCTTCAACACCCGAGCGGCTGCTCCTATCTCCATTGCGAGTTGCGGCATATCACCCCTCCATTCATCATCATATCATGATTTGCTTATATAAAAACGAACATCCATCATGAAACGGCCACGCCGACCAATGAAATGGTTTCTGTCAATCAGTATATAATTAAATAATTATATAAGTCAACCATGATGTATCGACAAAAGCAAGAAAAGCGAGCGTGCCGCATGTTTCCACCGCACGCCCGCCAATGTCACTCCATCCGCTTTTTCGCCGCTGACAAAAGGTCGATCGCCTTCGTCCCGACCCCGACAAACGTCTCGAGAATCGCCTGCGCCCCGGCGATGGAAAAGACAAAAATCAACGGCATGGCGATCTTCGGGATGAATAAATACCCAAGCGCGAGAAACATCGCGCTCCATACGCCCGCGCACCAGTAACAGTTCAACAAATAGCCGAATTTCGATTTCGGCACTTTCTTGATTTCCGTACTCCCGTCTTCGTGTTGGATTGTCTCTTTTTTCATAAACGGATTGCGAATAAACTCCGTGATCTTATCAAAGACGATCAAGTGGGTGAACCGATAGCTGGCCAAAATGATCATGATGTACGTCATCCAGTCGAGTTCACGAAGCATGGTGGGTTCCTTTCTTTTTCCATCTTTTTCTTTAGTATGAACCAAGATGCGTTTCTTTATGACCTCCGATGGTTAATGGAGCCGGTCGAGGGAAAGAGCGGAAATCACTACTCACATGTCACACCCTAACAAGGTAGAAACAAAGGATTTTTGTAGATTGGTTGGTTTTGTTATCCCCTCTTGTATATGCTATAATAGATGTACATTATAGCCAGCGTATGTCTCGTACATGTTTTTTCAAAACAGGCATATGCTATTGCTAAGGTGGTGATAGCGTATGCGCAGAAAGGAGCATCGCCAGTTGCGAAGATCAGCCATCTCAAGGCGAAAAGATGTGCGAGCACCGTCATTAAGATCGATTTATGCTAAACCTGCTGTGCGAAATCGATACGCAAACATCAATGCGTCTTTAAGTTCAAGCATTTGTTTTGATCGGTTGCCTTCTGCTCCTTTATTGGATGTTAGCCCTGATGGTGTTGTGACTGTGAATCCCGATAATCCTGTGCATCAACGGTGGCTAGATGAAGAATGATGCAGCCGGGTGGTATTTACGATATATATTTTCGTTTTCAGGAAGGGCAGGGCGGTACATATCGTCCTGTTCTTATTTTGGGTTTTAGAGGCAATCGAGCCATTGCTATTGGATTAAAAGTCACAAGATCAAAACCAACATCTCGATACCCTTATCGAATACCAATTGTTTATTGGAAATATGTTGGATTAAAGGCACAATCATATGTTCAGTATGACTGGTATAACGAAATTCCATCTACCGTTCGGTTTCGGAAATTTTACGGGATTATGCACCCTTATGATTTTAATCGCGTCCTTAATGCGTTTCGTCGTTATCATGGCATTTAATAGATACATAGTGATCAAAGAGCTTGCTTTGCCAGAGTTTTGTTTTGATTAACCCAGGTGCTAGTTGAGCGTCAGAGCTCAACTAGCACCACGGATAAAATCCCATATTATTGCCCTTGAACCAACTCGAGCGGAACCGGAATAAATTTTTCCACTTTCTCCCCTTTGTGAACGCGAATGGCGGCTTCCACAGCTTTTTCGCCAATTAATGCCGGTTTTTGCGCGACCGTGGCTGCCATTTTGCCTTCTTTCACGGCTTTGACTGCGTCATCTGTCGCATCGAATCCGACCACAAGGACGTTGTTCATTCCATGTGCTTGCAACGCCTCTAAAGCTCCTAAGGCCATTTCATCATTATGCGCAAAAACCGCTTGAATGTCTTTATGGCTTTGCAAAATGTTTTCCATGACCGCCAGTCCTTTCGCCCGGTCAAAATCTGCCGCCTGTTTGGCGACGACCTTCATATTGGCTGCTTTGTCAATGACTTGGTGAAATCCTTCTCCACGTTCACGAGCGGCCGAGGAACCAGGAATCCCTTCCAATTCCACAATGTTTCCACCGTTTTTCAAGTGATCGACAAGAAATTGGGCCGCCATTTTCCCACCAGCCACATTGTCAGAAGCGATATGGGTGACCACTTTTCCGCCGTCCGCGCTGCGGTCGACCGTAATGACCGGGATGTTGGCGCTGTTGGCGGATTCAATCGCAGAAGCCACGGCGCTCGAGTCCGTCGGATTGACCAAAAGCACATCGACCTTCTGCTGGATCAAGTCTTCAATATCGTTAATTTGTTTCGCCGAATCATTTTGGGCATCAACCACAATCAGCTCTGCCCCTTCATCCTTGGCGGCTTTTTCAGCCCCTTCTTTTAATGTGACAAAGAACGGGTTGTTCAAGGTGGAAATGGACAAACCGATTTTCACTTCCCCATCCGGTTTCGTTTTCCCTTTGTCGCTCGATGCGTTGTTCTGGTCGAGCGAACATCCACCCAACACGCCGCCTGCAAGCAACAATGTGGCTAACAAACCAACTGCTTTTCGCATTTTCATACTCCCCCTTATTTTTTGATAACATCTATCATACTTCTTTGCGGCGGTCTAACAGCACCGCAAGAAGAATGACCGCTCCTTTGATGACTTGCTGGTAAAACGACGACACATTGAGCAAGTTCAATCCATTGTTCAATACACCGATAATCAAGGCGCCGACTAACGTGCCGAAAATCCAGCCTCTTCCTCCTGACAAACTGGTGCCGCCTAAAACAACGGCCGCAATGGCATCCAACTCGTACGCCGTTCCCGCTGTCGGCTGCGCGGAATTCAAACGGGAAGTTAAAATGAGCCCCGCCAAAGCAGATAACGCCCCTGTTAGGGCATACACATATATTTTGAGTCGATCAACGCGAAGTCCCGATAGACGGCTCGCTTCTTCGTTCCCCCCAACCGCGTACGTATGGCGGCCAAATGTAGTCTTTTTCAATACCACATACAAAGCGATATAGACCATGAGCATCAATATAATAGGTACGGGAATGCCGAAGAAATAACCGCGGCCTATCATCTGAAACATGATGTCATCAGACGCAAACCCTGTAATCGGGCGACCGTCCGTGTAAACGAGAGTCAAGCCGCGAAACGCCGTCATGGTCGCCAGCGTAGCGATAAAAGGAGCGACTTTTCCTTTGGTGATGATCACCCCATTCAACACTCCCATTACCATACCCGCTAATAGGCCCACCAGTATAGCGACAAAACCATTCATTCCTTGCGCCATCATTCCTGCTGTGATCGCGCTTGAGAGCGCTAACACAGAACCGACTGATAAATCGATGCCTCCTGTTAAAATGACAAACGTCATCCCAAAGGCAATCAAGGCGTTGATGGATACTTGCCGCAGGAGATTGAGCCAGTTGTCCATCGTCAAAAAGTCATCGCTCAATATGGAAAGCACGATGCATAGCAGAAACAATCCGATGAGAGGCCCTAATTTTTTCACATCCCATTTTCGCTTTGCTTCCATCATCGATTCCCCCCTGTCGCCGCCCGCATGATGGTTTCTTGATCCAACCCGTCGTTTTCCAAAATCGCTTGCACTTTCCCTTCATGGACGACCATGACGCGGTCGCTCATGCCCAATACTTCCGGCAGTTCAGAAGAGATCATAATGATCGCGGCGCCTTGGGCGGCCAATTCATTGATCACTTCATAAATCTCTTGCTTTGCCCCGACATCCACGCCGCGAGTCGGTTCATCCAAAATGAGGATGCGCGGGTTCATCGCCAGCCATTTGCCGAATACGACTTTTTGTTGATTCCCGCCGCTCAATGCTTTCACAGGTAAATCTGGGGAAGAGGCTTTAATATCCAACAGATGAATGTATGTCAACACCACGTCCCGTTCTTTCGATGACTGGATGAATCCCGCTGTTGCCAATTGTTCCAACTTCGGCAAGGTCAAATTCTCATGGACGCTCATCTCGAGAATGAGCCCTTTTTGCTTTCGGTCTTCGGTAATCATGGCGATGCCATGTTCGACGGCCTGGCGCGGAGAACGGATGCGCACAGGGCGCCCGTCGATATAGATGTCTCCTTCATCGAATGGTCTGGCTCCGAAAATCGCTTCCATGATCTCGGTTCGCCCCGATCCCATCAGTCCCGCCACACCAAGCACTTCACCGGCTCGCACGGAAAACGATACATTCTCAAACAATCCTTTTTTCGTGAGCCGCTCTACGCGCAGCCGTTCTTCTCCAATGGTGACGCGCCGTTTTGGAAAGCGTTCCCCAATTTGCCGCCCGACCATCATTTGAACAATTTCATCGAAGTTCGTTTCCTTTACTCGTTTCGTTCCGATGAACTGGCCATCGCGGAGAACCGAAATCCGGTCGCAAATGGTAAAAATCTCTTCCATCCGATGTGAAATGTAAACAACCGCGACGCCTTGCTGTTTCAAGGTGCGAATGACAGAAAATAAAGCCTGAATTTCCCGTTCCGTCAGCGCCGCTGTCGGTTCATCCATAATAAGGCACTTCGCATTCGTCGAAATGGCCCTGGCAATTTCGATCATTTGCTGTTTTCCGACAGACAACCGACCGGCGAGTTCTCGTGGGTCAAGGTCCATCCCTAATCTCCGCAAATAGGAAGCGGCCTGTTGCTCCATTTCTTTATAACGAATGACACCCGTTCTCCCGATTTTCGGCTCGCGGCCAAGAAAAATGTTTTCGGCCACCGTCAATGTTGGAATGACATTCAACTCTTGATGAATCACGACAATCCCGTCGCGTTCCGCCTCTTTCGGATGACGGTAATGCACTTCGCGCCCGTTGACAACAATCGTTCCCCCATCTCGCTCATAAATGCCGGTCAACACCTTGATGAGCGTCGATTTCCCCGCTCCGTTCTCTCCCATCAACGCATGCACTTCTCCAGGAAGCACTTCAAAATCAACGCCATTCAGAACGATATTGGCGCCAAACGATTTTTGAATCGACCGCATGTCAATCAAGGGCCTCATCGTTTCTGCCCTCCTTTTCCTTCAGAAATCTTTCGATGAAAAACTTACACCGGAACGCAGAATGATATTGGCATAGGGGGTTGCCTCTCCTGTGCGAATCACCGCTTTCGCCTGCTTCGTCATCGCTTTGAATTGTTCGTGAGGAACAAACTGCACAGGCACACCACCCATTCTTGCCCTGATGCTTTCGTATAAATCCGGATTCTGGTCTTTGATCTCCTCGGCTAGTACGATTGCTTCAATTTCCAATTCATCAACAACCGCATCCAACACGGATAAAAAGGGCGGAAACCCTTTGACGAGAGACAAGTCGATGCGCGCCTGTTCGTTCGGAATCGGCAACCCGCAATCGGCAATCACGATCGTATCGGTGTGCCCGAGCGAGGCAAGCAGCGTGTTCAATTCTTTATTCAAAATCCCGCTTTTTTTCATCACTGACTCTCCTTCTGTCTGGACAAAAATGATTCAACCTCTTGCCGTCTCGGCATCCCAGCTTGCGCCCCAAGTTTCGTCACCGACAAGGCCGCCGCTGCATTGGCAAACCGACACGCTTCATCAAGCGGCTTCCCTTCTGCCAACGCCACGGCAAGCGCACCGTTAAACGTATCGCCCGCGCCCGTCGTATCCACGACGGGAACTTGGAAACTTGGAATGAGCCGTTCTTGTCCATCTTGCCAAATGCGCACCCCTTTTGCCCCTTCGGTGACAATCAGCTTATCGGCAAACGCTTCTTCGTCCATCTTGTCGAACAAAATCGTCCGTTCATGTTCATTGGGCGTCAAGAAACTCGCCTGCTCAAGCACCGACGGCGGCAGTGGCTGGGCCGGAGCGGGGTTGACGATGACGCGCACGCCATGGCGATGAGCGATCGAAACCGCCCGTTCCACAACGGGAAGCGGGATTTCCAGCTGCAGTAAGCACACATCGCTTTCGGCGATCACGGATTCATATGGATCCAGATCCTCCGGCGTAAGCGCATGATTCGCCCCAGGAACGACGATGATCCGATTGTCCCGCTCAGAAATCGTAATGGAAGCAATGCCTGTACTCCCATGTGTAACCGGTTTCACATAATCGACGGAAACGCCTTCATTTTGTAACGAATGGATGAGCGCTTGCCCAAACGCATCATCCCCGACCGCGCCAATCATCCGCACATTGGCGCCGAGGCGGGCGGCGGCCACCGCCTGGTTCGCCCCTTTGCCACCGGGAGTGGTGAGAAACTGTTCGCCTAAAATCGTCTCTCCTTGGTTTGGAAACCGTGCCGCCACAGTGACTAAGTCCATGTTGATGCTGCCGATCACCGTAATGGTTGGTTTGTTCAAGTCAATCCCCTCCTTGACGTCGACTGCCGCACCACAAGTTGAACCGGAAGTTGATAATGGAGCTTCTCAAGCGGCTTCCCCTCAATTTGTTTAATTAAAATTCTTGCCGCCATGGCCCCCATTTCGTAAATAGGCTGAGACACGGTCGATAGTTCGGGTGTTGTCATTTCCGTCAGCGGGATGCCGTCGTAGCCAATAATGGCAATATCATCCGGAACCCGCAGCCCGTATTGCTGAACCGCTTTCAAAGCACCGACCGCCATCGCATCGTTGCCGGCAAAAATGCCGTCGATCTCCTGCTCAGCCAACGCGGCCATCACCGCTTCTTTCGCCTGCTTCAACTGGTAATTCCCTTGAATGACGAGCTGCCGATCTCCCAGCCCTAACGCCCTCATTTCATCTTGATAGCCGCGGAAACGCTCCATGGCGTTCACCACGTGGTTGGGCCCTTGAATATGGGCAATCCGCCGGCAGCCCACTTCATACAAATGTCGCGTCGCTAAACGAGCTCCCTCGTAATTATCCGCGACCACCGACGGATAACGTTCATGCAGCGGACGGTCGAGCACGACAATCGGAACATCCCATTCCTCAACTTCTTCCGGCGCTAACTGATTAGTGGTCAAAATGACGCCGTCCACATATTTTTGCTTTAACACTTCGATGTATTCTCGTTCTTTTTCTACTTTCTCATCCGAATTGCATAGAATGACCGTATAGTCATAAATATTCATCACATCTTCCACCGCGCGAACGAGCTCGGGAAAGAACGGGTTCGTAATATCCGGGACAATCAATCCGACGGTTTTGGATGTTTTTTTGAACAAAGCTCTCGCCACTTCATTCGGTTTATAATTGAGCTCTTTCATCGCCTGTCTAACCCGTCTTTCCGTTTCCTCATTAACATATCCATTTTGATTTAACACCCGCGAAACGGTGGCGACGGAGACACCTGCACGCTTTGCCACATCACGAATCGTTGCCATGTTCGATTCCTTCTTTTCTGTCTATGTGTAACCGGTTACACATAGTATATCCGATTTTTTGTGCGCCATCAAGCTTTTTTTAAATACTAGTGATTTAAGGGGAAATGTTGCTCCCCAGCAACGTTTCTCAAACTGAAAAACTTTGCAACAAAAACATCATTTTATCCCCTTCAACTTTTCGAATCCGTTGTACTTCGTCGGTCTTTCACGGCGGTCCTCAAACAATGTGCGGCCTTTTTTGCAAGCTGACGTAAACATGATCGCACAGCATTTTCAAAAAAAATCCCTTGCCTGCCGCAAGGGACTTCTCACTTTTCCCTCCACCGTTCGCTCGCTTCATCCGCCCGTTTCGCGGCCACCATCATGCTCATGATGACGAGCATCACGAACGAGCCGACAAACATTCCCGCGATAAACGCGACCATGGCCCTCTCTCCCTTTTCTCGCATACTCGTTATTGGCCATTCTTTCCGTTTACATCTAAATCTATACGATGGGAGAGCTTTGTTCTATTATACGCCGCGTTTGACCGCACGATGCTTTGTCCTTAACCAATGGCGGCAAACAAAGACGATCAAAAGCGCAATCAGCGCCCCGCACGAATCAATCGCCACGTCTTTTGGCGTCGCCGTCCGCCCTGGTTCAAACGATTGGTGCCACTCATCGGTCGCCGCGTAGGCGGTCGCAAACAGCCAAGCGCCTGCATACGCAAACCGCTTGGGCGACAGCGCCCGCCATACAAGCGCGGCCAAAATGCCAAACTCCGTCAAATGCGCCGCTTTGCGAATCAAAAAGTTCAAAAATGACGGCCCCTCTTCATCCCCGCCGCCAAACGACAAGTACGATAAAATCATCTGCAGCACATGCGCCGTATTCGCCCCAGTGAACCAGGAAGACTCGCTGAACGTGTAAATGACGACACACCAGAGAATGACGGGGAGCCAGCGGGAAAGGAAATCTCTCATCGTTTCACCTGCCAACACCTTTTTACCAACAAAACAAGGTACCTAAACAACAAACGAAAGTAGACACCTTGTTCGCTAAACCCTTTACCATCATAACAGGGATGGTGATATTTTTCCATTTTCTTTTTTGAAAGCTGCTTCACCATTGTTTTAAAATCGTTCGCTCACAGGCTGGAAAGAAGACTTCTTTTCCGTTCCCCCCTTTTCTTTCACCCATTCCCCTTTTAAGGGAGATTCTCTCCCTGTTTATGTTTTCATGAACAAGGGTATAGTAGTAAAAGAAAAATCTGTACATTTTTTCTGGCCAGCATTATAATTTTTAGAAAGGAGAATCAATGAGGTGATCAATATGCCCTCCGCTTTGGAAACGAAAATGAGGGTGACACTGTCTTGCACGGAACAGGCCAACAAACCGGATAAGGATCTTTCATTTGCCGAATTACGGAAAAAAATAGCCAAACCTTCTCCCTTTGGCAAAAAATTAGTGGACATCTACAAACAAGGACGGTAGCCGATTATGTCGTTTGTGATGACATATGAAGATGCCATAGATGAACATTTTGGACAAGCGTCTATATACATCGATGCTTGTTTTATTTTGGCCTATATGGACTCCGATGATCCAAGGGGAGATAAGGTATGTGAAATCCTTCAAAAATGGCATAACGAAGGTGTAACGAAATTAGGGATAAGTACACATGTATTTGGGGAAGTGGTACATAACTTATTCATTCAAGAAATTCTATTACCATTAGAAATCTACCATAAAAATCAATCCAATTTACGTTCAAAGTCTCGCCAAAATCATCACCTTGGAGAATTAGAAGAAAGCGTATCCTTCCTATATAACGTTTGGAAAAAACATATTCCAAAATTCTACAAGAAGAACGTTTCTATTAATATTTCAGAATTAATCAAATTAGTGAAGATGAATTATCACAAAGAAACAAGTTGCAAATCTTCTACAACAGTTCCATTGATCGATATAATGAATTTTTATCTGCCATAAGGCAACATTTCCGCATCGAATTCCTAACAACAGATGCCAACATTCAAGATTTAGCCTTGGCTCAAATGCGGCTCCTTCAGCTCGAAGCCTATGATGCCTTGCACTACGCCATTGCAACATACCATCATTATGACTACTTCGCTACGCTTGACGGCGATTTTGTCCACGCTCTTTACAACCAAGACCTCGACCTAGCACCGATCACAAAAATTGTCAAAATCGCCTAGCCTTGTCGTCTTGATCGAATCGAAGCCCAAAACAAACATTAAGGAAGGCAAAGAGTCCCCATGCTCTCTTTATTTCCTTTATCCACTCATGTGAGCTACACCAAGTTCAACCATGTGAATTAGCGACAGAGAAAGAGCATGCAATATATCGATCCGCCTTTATGATGTACAAAAAAGCGGAAGCATCCTACTCTGCTTCCGCCAACAGTTTCAACGTCGCCGCGACAAACATTTGCACGCCAATCTCAAGCGCGTCTTCGTCAATCGTAAAGCGCGGGTGGTGGTGCGGGTAAACGATGCCTTTTTCTACATTGCCCGCGCCGACGTAGAAAAAGCTGCCGGGCGCTTTTTGCAAAAAGGCGGAGAAATCTTCGCCGCCCATGTTCGGTTTCAAGCGGGCCACTGCCTCTTCGCCGAACAGCTCGCACGCCGTTTCCTCCATGACGCGGGTCACTTCATCGTAGTTGATGACCGGGCGGTAGCCGTAGTCAAATCGAAACTCATACGAGGCGCCGTGCGCTTCGGTGATCCCTTTGACAATGCGCTCCATCCATTGCGGCACCGTGCGCCGCAGCGTCTCATCGAACGTGCGCACTGTCCCTTGGATTTCGACCTCCCCAGGCAGGACATTATGCGCCGTACCCGCCACAAATTGCGTCACGGACAGAACAAGCGGCTCGAGCGGGTCGACATAGCGCGAGACAATGTGCTGCAAGTTCGTCACGACTTGCGCTCCGATGGCGATCGCATCGATCGTTTGGTGCGGCATCGCCCCGTGGCCGCCTTTGCCGATGATGCGGATGAAAAAGCGGTCGGGTGCGGCCATCATCGGCCCATACACAATGCCGATTTTTCCGCGCTCGAGCGGCGACCAAAGGTGAGTGCCGATGACGACGTCCACCCCGTCCATGACACCAGCTTGCACCATCTCCTCCGCCCCGCCGGGGAACAATTCTTCCGCGTGTTGGAACAAAAAGCGGATTTCACCGCGAATGTCATCGCGCAGCTGGGAGAAAATTTTCGCCGTCCCGAGAAGCATCGCCGTATGGCCGTCATGTCCGCACGCATGCATCACGCCTGGGTTTTTTGAGGCAAACTCAAACGTGTTTTCCTCTTGAATCGGCAATGCGTCCATATCAGCGCGAATGGCGACGACCCGGCCTGGCTGTTGGCCAATGAGCCGCGCCATGACGCTCGTTTTCGTCGGCCGCGAAAGTTCAAGATGACCGAATGATTGCAGCGTCTCATAGACAAACTGCGCTGTTTTCTCTTCTTGGAACGACAATTCCGGATGGGCATGCAAATGACGGCGCCAGGCGATGACGTCCGTTTTCACTTCATCGACGAGTCGTTTGATTTCTTCACTTGTCATCCATGGTCTCCCCCTGTTCGTTTGTCTTTTTCGTTATTCCCCTTGGGCCAGTTGCCACACTGTATGATAAAGCACCTCTGCTCCAGCGGCGCAGTCTTCTTTAGTACTCCATTCCGCCGGACTATGACTCACTCCGTCTTGGGAGCGGACAAAAATCATCCCGATTGGGCAAATCGGAGCCAACTGTACGCTGTCATGGGCTGCGCCGCTCGGCAGCCAAAACGACGGGTAGCCAAGCTTTTGGCACGCCGCCTCCGCCGCGCGCTTCACCTCATCGGAACATAGCACCGGCGGCATTTCTTGCAGCCGCTCGGTCGTGACGCGGACGTTCCGCTCCTTGGCGATCGTCTCTGCCCGCACGGCTATGGCTTTCCATACTTGATCGCGCACCTCAGCCTTCAAGTCGCGCAAATCGAGCACAAATTCGACCCGTTCCGGAATGACATTAATACCGCCCGGATATACATGCAACTGTCCTACAGTACCGACCGTTGTCCCTGTTCGTCTTGCTTCCTCTTCGATCACTATGATGATCTGGGCGGCCGCCGCCATCGGGTCGCGCCGCAATGACATCGGCGTGGCGCCGGCATGTTCCGCCTTTCCTTCGATGGTAAATTTCACCCAAATCAGACCGGCGATGCCAGTGACGATGCCAACTGGAAGTCCTGTCTCCTCAAGCACCCGTCCTTGTTCGATATGCAATTCGACATAGGCTTTCACCGTTCCTGGTTTTCGCGCTGCCTGCGGCAAGCGGTCCGGGTCAAGCCCCGCCTGTTTCATCGCTTCAGCGAGGGAAATCCCTTCCGCGTCGCGGCACTCGAGCGCTTCCGGCGGCAGTGTTCCGGCCATGGCGCGGCTGCCGATCATGCCGAAACGAAAGCGCGCTCCCTCTTCGTCAGTGAACGCCACTACTTCAATTGGGTGGTGCGTCACAACACCGTGCTCGTTCATCGTCTGAACGACTTCCACGCCGGCCAACACCCCGAGCGGTCCATCAAAGCAGCCGCCGTTGTAAACCGAATCGAGATGAGATCCAACAAGGACGACCGTGGCATCCGGATTCGTCCCTTCTTTCCGTCCGATCAAGTTGCCAGCCGCGTCTTCATATACGAAAAGCCCGGCTTCGCGCATGTAGGAAGCGACGAGATCTTTGGCCCGCCGCTCTTCAGCAGTGAACGAGAGGCGCGTGACGCCGCCGCTTGGTTGCTTGCCGACCTCCCCTAGTTCCATGAGCCGTTGCCAAAGACGTTCCCCTTGAATCAAGCTATCCTCCCCTCACGCCAATTACGGATAATTTTCGGATATGTCCTTAATTATAATGGAAACAGATGAAATTTTCAAATAATACAAATAATACAAACGCCTTCAAGACAACAAAAAACTTCTGCCTGTCGCTAAAGGCAGAAGCTGATCGAGCAATTATAAGAAAATGCGGTATACTTTGCGCGGACGCCCGCGCGGATACGGGTTTGTTTCCCCGGCCACTTCGGCAAGGCCCACGGTCTCCAATTGGTTTAAAATCCGGCGGGCGCTGCGCGGCACAATCCCCATGTAAGAGGCCAACTCATGCGCTTCGATCTCGTTGGTTCCTCGTTTTTGCAATATTGCTTTCAATTTGCAGAGCGTCGCGGCGCTTAATCCCGTCCGCTCCGCCAGCTGCCGCAGTTCTCCGCCGCCGAGCGAATAGCGGAGGTGCACACTTTTTCCTAACGGACCCGAGATCGTTCCGTCATCAAACACCACCATCCACGCACCCCGTCCGCTTTGTTTCGCATGCAAAAACGCCTTCCCAGCCTGAATTTCGGCCTCATACGCCGTTCGGCCGATGCCGATTCCGCACGCGATGACCTCGCTGTACAAGAGCTCCGTCTCCTCCGCCGAGGGGACCGTTTTATAGCCATCGGTGATCTCTTTTAATGCGCCCCTTGTCGTAAAAATGACATAGCGGCCCGGCCCGGCGCTTTTCAGCGACCCTTGGACTTTTTTTGCATACCGTAGCAATTTTTCCGTTGTCTTCATCTCCAGACGATATATGTCATCGGTCGAAAATGTCTCTGGGGAGGCCGCCTGCATCGCATCGACTTCAATCATTTGCACGGCGATTTGCGCATCTTGCACCTGCAGCATCTGTCCGGTGCGAATGATGGTTTGGATGACCGCTTCCACCGCCGAGCGGGCAGGCAATACCCGATACACCGGCATTCCGAGTTTCTCCAGTTCGAGATGGGCTGTCCGCAAACAGGTGACCGCTGCTTCCGTTTTCCCTTGTTTCCAAAGGGTGTAATGATAGTCGGACAGTTCCTGGGCCGAAATGCCTCCCTCGTAATGCTTGACGTATGGAATCGGCTCCTCGATGCCCGCCTCTTCGAGCAGCCGTTCGATTTCGCGGCGCTCGTACGTGTCAAAACTAAGCCGGCTGACCGGAATCTGCTCCGTATAGTGCGCCTGCAGCAGTGTGCGGTACAAGCTGGCACCAATATGTGGCACATAAAACAGCGGCGCATCGACCTCACTGGACTGCTTGACGATCGAATACGGCACTTGTCCGGAAAACAGCCACATATCAACTTCTGACGCGAGCGGGCGGATCAAATCGATCACTTCACTTTCATCCCAATACACAACGGGAACGCAAACAAGCTCTTTGTACTCTTGCGCCACCGCCTGAATAATTGACAGCGAATCGTCCGCACCAAACAGACCTAAGCGAATGCGGATGATACATCCCTCCTTTTGCCGCCTGCCCATAGCGGTGGGAAAAGACGGCTTCTTCAGCCGCTCTCTTCCCCGCCTGTCTCCGCTTTCAAAGTGGCGGGCCACGACCCCACGTTTTCCCATAAAACCACTGGAAACATAACCTTCTCTTTCTTTGAAACGGCGATTGATGCCCCGCGCCCGCCGGCATGTCTACTATCCCACTTCCATCGAACGGACAGACCGCCTTATTCCCTTTTTTACAAAAAAGCCGTCGTGGCGATGCGAACGGGACAATTAAGCGGCATCCCTATTCACTTTGTTTGTGGAAAAAGGCAGCTGAGGCGCACTGGAGAACGTCAACAGCCCGATCCACTTTCAGCTGCCTATGCCCCACCGGCCGACCGATCGACTCGTAGATGAGGCCGGCGGCGTCGGCTTGTTTCGGGTCGTAGCAGTTGCGCCCGTCAAGCACAATTGGCCGATTCATCAGCGTCTTGTAACGGTGAAGGTCAAATTGCAGCACAGCCGGCCATTCGGTGAAAATGAAACAAACATCCGCGCCGCGAATGGCTTCCTCCATTGTCTCGCAACAAACAACCGCATCGCCAAAACGGCGCGAGACATGACCGAGGGCGGCCGGGTCCCAGACGCGCACGTCGGCTCCTTCGGCAATGAGCCGTTCGATGTTCGCCAATGCCGGCGATTCGCGCACATCGTCAGTGCCGGGCTTGAATGCGGCGCCAAGCACAGCAACAGTCCGGTTGCGAAAATCTCCGATGTGCGGACGCGCTTTGTCAAGAAGCTTCCATTTTTGTTTCTCATTGACGTCCATCGCCGCCCACACGGTTTTGAGCGAATAGCCATGGGAGGCAGCCAACGCATAAAGCGCCTTCGTATCTTTCGGCAGGCAAGAGCCGCCGTAGCCGACGCCGGCGCGCAAAAAGCGGCGGCCAATGCGCGGATCCATGCCGATTCCTTCCGCCACCGCCTGAATGTCGGCCCCTACCAACTCGCATACGTTGGCGATCTCGTTGATGTACGAAATTTTCAGCGCCAAAAACACATTGGCAGCGTACTTGATCATCTCTGCGCTTTTGCGGTCGGTGACAACGTACGGGAGCGCAAACGGGGCGTAGAGGTCCTTCATTATCCGCTCAGCTCTCTCCGATTCGACGCCTAACACAATGCGCGGCGCCTGCAACGTATCGCGCACCGCCGTTCCTTGTGACAAAAACTCCGGATTGGAAACGACATCGATACGCACCCCCCCGCGTCCGTGTTCCGCCAAAAAGCGAGCCGCTTCGTCTCCCGTACCGACTGGCACGGTCGATTTGATGGCCACAAGGCAGTCGCGTTCGGCCGACGCGGCGATGCGGCGCAGCGTTTCCCATACGTCATCGAGCTTGACCGATCCGTCCGGCAGCGGCGGGGTGCCGACCGCGACCATGATCACTTCCGCCCATCGATACGCTTCCGCATCGTCTGTGGTAAAGCGAAGGCGGGCGCTGTTCCGTTGGATGAGCGGTTCGAGCCCCGGTTCATAAATGGGGACGATTCCTTCATTCAACCGCCGAATTTTTTCCTCATTGACATCCACGCATATGACATCATGACCTTTATCAGCCAGGCAGGCGGCGGTCACAAGCCCAACATACCCCGCCCCGGCGATCGTGATTTTCATCGTTCCTCACACCTTTTTGATCCATTGCGGCTATTGTCGCTTGTTCTCATTATATCGAATCGCCTGGGGATTTTCATTGTTTTCGCCTAGCCGCTGAGTTCACCGGTTGTGCTCTGCGGCCAAAAGAAAACCGGGAGGAGCCACCCCCCCGGTTGCACGGCGTGTTTCCGTTTGCTTGATGACGGCCGATTGATCACAAAAACGAACAGACCGCCGATCAACGATTTCTCCACGATCATTTCTTATTCAAAATAATGCCGAACCGCATCCGCGATCGCGGCCGTCACTGCTTCCTGATAGTCGTCTGTCGCCACCGTCGCCGCATCTGTGCGGTTGCTTACATAGCCGAGCTCAAGCAATACAGACGGTCTGTCGTTTTCCCGCAGCACGTAATAGTCGCCAAACGCAACGCCGCGGAAAGGCAGTGCGGCCAATCGGGAAAGCGGGTCTTCGAATGATTGCGCTAAGCCGTAATCGGCAAAACGGTCGTAATAATAAACGGTGATGCCGCTCGCCTGTTGGTCATCTGCGCTGTCATAATGCAGGCTGATAAACGCATCCGCTTGATACAGGCGCGCCATCGCCACGCGCGCGGACAGCGGCACATACTCATCGCTAGAGCGCGTCAGCACGACGCGGGCGCCGTAAGATTGCAACTTGTTTTTCAGAAGCTTGGCGGTTTCCAACGTCAACTCCTTTTCCTTGATGCCATCGACACTTTGGGCCCCGCCGTCTTTGCCTCCGTGGCCAGCGTCAAGAACGATCGTTTTTCCGGCCAGCGCCTGAACAGGACCGCGCGTCCAGCTGTCTACATAAAGGCGGGAGTCGCTAGGCGCGATGGCTGAAAGCAGCGAGCGGTCAGCCGACTGGGGCGCTTCCGCTTCCTTTTCATTAGCTTGTCCACCCTTTACCTGCACATATGCGGATGACACCCACCCATCAAGCCCTGTTTGGGAGGCAATTTTGTACCATCCCGGTTTCTTTTCCACAATCTCGACCTCTTCACCACGGACAAGGCGTCCGACGCGCGCTGCCTTCAATAACGGCTCAGCCCGAACGTTGAGCGAACTGGCGTTGACGATTCCGGTTTGATGCGAAATCGATGACTCCCGAGCCGCAGTGAGGTATGCTGAAGACACCCAGCCGATCGCACCGTCTGCGATCACTTCCGTCCATTCCCCATCTTCCTTGATGACCCATACCGTTTCTCCCCGCGCCAAATGCCCGATAATTCGCCCATCTCGGCTCGGCTCTTGTCGAAGGCGGAGTCGGTTTTCTTGCACGACGGCCGTCTCTTTTGCCAACGCGACGTACCGCGCGGCGATCCACCCGGTTCGATTCGGTTTCCACTCGATGTTCACCCATCCATCCTTGACCTCGATCAGCCGATACGCCTCGCCGTGGTGAACGTTCGCCAATGGACGGTATGGCACCCCCGGCCCTTGGCGGACGTTCACCTGATCCGCCGTCACCACCGCCAACTGAGCGGTTTTCCCACTCTCCCCTTTCGCCCCCACCGGCCAAGCAGCCGCAGCCAGCCATAGCAAACAAAACAACAGGGCGAGCCATATTCCTCGCCTCATGCGCATTCCCTCCCCCGTTGTCTCCAATTTGTCTACTATATCGTTCGCGCACAACGGGGAATTTCCTGTCTGTCACTTGGGAAAACCGCTCGACAAAACTAGCGGGGCGGCATCCATCAACCGACAATAGCTCTCCTTTTTCTGCATGATGCCTCTTCACACGACAGCAGCCACAACGCGCAACCCAGTCGAACCATCCAGCTACGGCCGACATACCACCATCGCTTCTCTAACCGATGTCCGAATGGATAAGCCGTCCCCATGAAGAAACACGCAGAAGCGCCAAAAGCGCTCCGTGCTCCAACGGGAGACGGTGTCCTTTGTCGCGCTGGAACCATTCAATGACGCGCATTCCATTGGGAAAACGGTGAATGAACAAGCACCAAAGTGTTTCAAAAAATCCAAAATATTACAAATACTTCATACCCTCTATTTTTTGGTAAAACGTCCGTCTCGCCACTGCTTGTTCGTTGTAAGACAGCGATTCATCCAAAAATCGCTGCACCATTTGCGACAGCTCATATTTTTGGCCAAAAAAGCGGCGCTGGCGCACCCGTTTGATTTCATGATTCTGCTGTTTGTTCATGCAGCACTTCTTATACTTTTTCCTACTTCCACACGGGCATGGGTCATTCCAGCCGATCGACATGCGTCATCCTCCTCTCCCATCTTTCTTTATTTCAATATTTCCATCAATAATGTTTAAATTCTACTATGGACAGGATAAACTACTATTATACAAAACGTTTATCCGAAAGGAGACGAGGGCTATGAACCCCGACAATCTTGCTAAACTGATCGACGAATTGTCTGCCATGTTCCATCCGACAGAGCGGGACCGTCCACACGGCAGATGGGTTGAGGCGCCAAAGAGCGCACCCCCCTCCAAACGGCGGCGGTCCAAAACAGCCTACCAGCTGAAAATCACATTAAACGGCATCCGCCCGCCGATTTGGCGGCGCGTCCTTGTTCCCGGACATGCGACATTTCACGAGCTTCATCTCATCATCCAAGAAGCGATGGGATGGGAACAAGCCCATTTATACGAATTCGATTTCGGAAGCGTTCTCATCGGCATCCCTGACGGCTGGGATTCGTTTCAGCTGGAAAAAGAACTGATGGACGCCCGCCGCATCCCATTACAGCAATGGCTGACGGAAGAAAAACAAAAGTTTCTATATATTTACGATTTTGGCGACTACTGGCGCCATACCGTCACTGTTGAAAAGATTGAAACACTCCCAAAACCGTTGGAACGCGCCGCTTGCCTGAAAGGAAAACGGGCGTGCCCTCCCGAGGATTGCGGCGGCGTCTATGGCTACCTGGAGCTGCTGGAAGCGGCGGCGCAAAAAGACTCTCTTGCCGATCCCGAATTGCGCGAGCTGGTAGACTGGATGTACGACATGAAAGGCGAAGATTTTGACCCTGATGCCTTTGACGTCGAGGAAGCGAACGAGCGGCTGGCCTATATCCGATTGTAACGCATGCGAAAGAAGGTATCCGTCATCTCTCAAGGGCACCTTCTTTCGCACCCATCTGTCCTTTGTTGCCTGCTTTGTCCATCGCCTTACAAAAATCCCCGTTCGGCAAACGTCTCCCAGACGAGCTCCTCGAGCTCCTTGCGCAACTCAGCTGCATCGACTCCTTCAAGCAACCCGTCCTTTTTCCATGTTCGGATCGCTTTGTCGATCAAGCGATGGACTTGATCAACGTCCCAGCCCTCGCAATCAAACAACTCCTCAACTTGGTCAAGCCATTCCTCAATCGCACGGTCCAGCTCATCGCCATCCTCCATCCCACCGTCGTCGAACCAGATCTCATCACCGTCATCCCCATCGTCAAAGAGCCACTCATCATCATTCTCGCCCTCATCATCTCCATCATCGAGCAACTCTGTGCGAAATAAAAACAATTCCATCACAGCGGCTTCCACTTCCTCTACAGGAACGCCGTAGTGTTCCGCAACCTTTTCCATATTGACAAATTCTCTTCCAGCCATTTCACTCGCCAAATAACGGAGTGCAGCCGCATACACAGCAGGATTCTTGATGACCGGTTCATCCATTTCGCAATATGCGCGCCAAAGGAACGCAGCCTCGCTGAGCACTAGGGAGGAGGTTGTTTCTTCCTTTTTCTTTAATTCGCGAAAAACATCATCTTGATCTCGATCCCCCCAGTCCTTTTCGCTCAGCAGCTGCCACAACAGCTCATGGACCGCTATTTCAAGCAATTCCGGAAACGACTCGCGCAAAAACACTTCACACGTTTTCATATCCGGATTCCATTCCGCTTGAAGCGCCCGCGCAAGCCGATCCTTCCCGCTCTTTGGAATCGGCAGCACCTTCATGAAGTACGCCCACTCGTCCCCATGCGGAACGAGGCATCCTACTAACACGTCCCCCTCCCTAGCAGACGGAAGCTCCTCCGGCGTCAAAAAACGGACGTACTTTTCTTTTCTGGTCAACAGATCGCGTACAAGGAAACGCCGCTCATCCTCGATATGAATGATCTCGTCAAACGACGGAACCGCCTCGTCCCATCGCTTCAAATGAGTTTGCACTGCTGGACGCCACCGCGTGCGGCGCCGGCTTCTCATATAGGCTGAAAAAATTGTCATCCCTTTGTCATCAACGTGTCTGTGAAAAATCGCCCAGTTCGTCAGCAATAAATTGGCGCTGGTCTCCAGCTCGTTAGGAAGCCCTTGAAATGGAGAACCAGACATCATGAAAGCAAGCTCTTCCTCATATCGCTCTAACGCAAACGAAAACACATCTTGCATACATTTGGCCACTTCACGGTCAATTAGAGATTCTATCGATACTGCTTCTTTCTTCCCACAACAATGCTTGTACGTTTTCCCACTGCCGCATGGACAAAGATTGTTTCGCGATGCCTTCACCATATAGCTACCTACTTTCTTTGTATCATAGTCATTGAACGTTCTCCCCCTCTACGCTAACGCTCGGGCCAGCTAAACACTTTGGGGAGACATTCACGATCAACGTGTGATGGAACTGCTTTCAGCAACACATATCGCAAGCACTTTGGGACTTCCGCCGCTCATGTCGAGAACATCGATTCGCATTCCATTTTTTATGCCTAACCAAAATCCTGGTTCTTCACCAAAAGGTGCCCTTGGCTTTTTCAAAACATGCCATATTTCCTTCTCCAAGGAGAAAATCAGCCAATCCATGATTTTCATGCCGGTTGACACTCCGCACTCCTAAAGGTGTAGGATTCTTGGATCATTCGCGTCCTCATCCGTTTCTGGGTAAAACGAGAAAAACCCTGCTTCTCAAGCACACGTTATGGTGATGGACCAAAATCCTAAGAATATGAATGACTCTTACCATTGGTCTTGCCTGCATAATGGAGAATCATAGAGGCCGAGCCGAGAGAAACAAGCGCCCCGTCATTCATCGGGACGCCTACGGCCGGCGAAGCAAACGGGACAACGAGACAAGCAGGCGCTCTTGAAACGCAGCCCGTTCTTTCTCCACCTTGTCTGGCCACTCTTGCAACGCCTGAAGCCACGGCTCTACGTACGGAGAGAAAGACGGCGGATACACGCGGGCAAGATCGTCCAGCTTGCCGTTGCGATCGGTCGCGGCGACGATATACATGCCCGGCAACAGATGCGGCTCTGCCCGCTTCGGAATGTCCCATGTCACCGTTCGGTTATGGGCAAGCCAATCCAGCACCGCCTTCCCCTGTTCCACACGCTTGACGCGGAAAAACGAGAAACCGACGGAAAGGGGAATAGGCAAACCAAACAAACGAGCAAGCTGCCAAGCCATCAGTTCCTCATCCGCCTTTCCGTTCTCGCCCCTCCATTCATCCAGCAAAGCAAAGCAATGTTCCAATTCGCTTCTGACCTCTTCCAGCACGGCACAAACAACAGTTCGATGATTCGTTCCATAACGGCGGTCCAGCCAATCGGCCCACTCAAGCAACATATCGAGCGCTCGGCTCACCACTTCCCATGAAAACGAACTCCATCTTGACGGGATTTGCTCGACGATGCATTGTTTCCATTCTTCTTCTCCTACGTCCTCCCACGATGAAAACGTCCGCCCGGTCATATATTCACACACGAGCAAAACCACGGCCCAACACGCCTCTTTGGCCTCTTTTTCTCCGCTCACGATGACTTCGTTATAAAACGCCAATGCGTCATCGGTAAAATACATCCCTTCCCATTCCGCGCGGATCAACAATGTCTCGGTTCTTTCCGGCCCCATCCATTTCATTTTCCATAAGTCCGAAAGACGATGTGATGAGCTAAACGGAGATGGGGGCAATCCATAACGGGAGCGAATGGGATTCACTCCGATGAGCACCGGCAAATTGGCTCGTTCTTGCATGTTAAACAAATGGAATTCATACTCTTTCAGCCACTCATCCACTTCCTGCACACGCCCCTCGCGCGCCATTTCGTGAGGGGTTTTTCCATTCCATTTCTCAAGCGGGGTGTGAAGGGCTTTTTCCATTTGAACATCCAATCCGGCCATCGTTGCCACCCAAGGGGGAGAGTCTGGGTCTGAATCAATATGAAGCGAAACGTTTTCGATCCCTTTTCGGCGCAAAACGGCTTCTGTCCCCCGTTTTCGTTCTTTTGGGGAATACCCAAACGCCTGCAGCAGCGACACGAGCTGTTCGGCCGTCCCTTCCTCCTCGGTAGACAACACGAGACGCGACCGATGAGCGGATAATGACCCGCCTAATTCAAACACATGAATCGGCTTGGGGGAAATCACTCCGACATAATGGTACACATTGGTGCACCATGAACCTTCCACTTTCTCCCCATCGTCATGATCAATGTGAGCGCGTCCGATCGAAGCAAGCTTCCTCATCGCCTCAGCGGCTTCCTGGCATTCGTATTCATACGTCCATCGCGTGCGCTCCTCTTGCACATCGTCCGCCCTCGGAGGATAGCCTGCATCAACGATATCGAGAAAATGTTCAACGGCTACCTTTTCATACGGCCAATCGGTTTGCGTCAACAAGACGCGAATGTTCTCTTCCGCCCGTTCCACGCCCTTCGGATCCACAATCGATGATACACCGCAAACGTAATAGCCGCCGTCAAAGGGCTCCAAAAAGGCAAACATGCCGCCCCAAGGGCGCACAACCTCCAATGTCTCGCAATACGGCATGAGAAGTTTCTCGCCCGTCAACCGGTCGACCGCCACTCCTCCTTCATCATGCAAATCGACAAATTGCACAAGGCGCGGCACAAGTCGAACCCAGCGGTCCAACATTTCCTTGAGCTCCGGAGACAGACGACGCCCTTTTTCCTGTTGAAACCATTCAACGCCGCGCAATCCATTCGGATAACGATGGAGGAAAAAACGCCAAAGCGTCTCAAACACCTTCAACTCTTCACGATGATCCTTTTGTTCGATCATTCGGCGAAATGTACGGTTGACCGCTTCGCGTTCATCATAAGACAGCGATTCATCCAAAAACCGCTGCACCATTTGCGACAGCTCATATTTTTGGTCAAAAAAGCGGCGCTGCCGCACCCGCTTGATTTCACGCTCCTGCTGTTTGTTCATGCAGCACTTCTTATACTTTTTCCCGCTTCCGCACGGGCACGGGTCATTTCGGCCGATTGCCATGCAAAATCCTCCCTTCTAATCATTCCTTTCCAAAACGGCGACCAAGATAATGAACCTCCCCCACTTATCGAAGTGGGGGTTTCCTGTTTCCCCTTCGGAGGTGGATGCATGATAGGCTGGTTGGCAGCCTATCTGCAGGCAACACCTGGCACCCGTCCCGTTGGGAGCCACAGGCA